>CALEIL010000159.1 GCA_937876435.1 uncultured Bacteroidota bacterium | reverse complement strand
GAAGGGATGGTAGAAGCACACAGAAAAATTAATCGGGCCTGATACTCGGTCACTTCATTCGTCTCTGCATCGATGACCCTCACCCCGGTGGCCCTGTCTTTTTGGTCGTCATAGAGAATCGATTCGACGATGGCATGGTGAACCATAGTCAGATTTCCGGTTTCCATCGCAGCGGGCAAAGTCGAACTATTGCTACTGAAAAATGCACCAAAAGGGCAACCCCGGTGACACATATTTCTATTCTGACACTGCGACCGACCTTTGAATTGCCCCGGTTCCACCTTGGTGAGATGGGCTATTCTGTTGGGTATCAACTTTCTGTCCGGGTAATGAGATTCGATGCGCTTTTTGACCTCCTTCTCTACACAATTGAGCTGGACGGGTTCCAGAAACTCGCCGTCCGGGAATTGGGACAGACCTTCCTTACTCCCGCTGACGCCGATGAATCGGTCTATGTAATCGTACCAGGGCTTGATATCTCCATATCGGATGGGCCAGTCCACCCCATGACCATCGGTGGAATGTACGTCAAATTCGTAATCACTCCAGCGATACGCGCCTCTCCCCCATATCAGAGAACGACCACCGGTCTGATAACCCCGGAACCACAGGTATGGTTTATCCTCAGGGGAATCATAGGGGTGCTCGGTGTCTTTTACAAAAAAATGTTTTGAGGCTTCGCTAAAATTATATTTTCTGCTTTGGATCGGGTACTCTTCCCTGATCTTGTGGCTATCGTATTTTCTGTATTTGAATTCCCAGGGAGCCATGTTCATCGTAGGATAGTCCTGCAAATGCCTGACTTCCCGTCCTCGCTCCAGAACCAGGGTCTTCAGGCCCTTTTCTGTGAGCTCTTTAGCAGCCCAACCACCGGTCATTCCGGATCCTATCACGATCGCATCGTATGATTTTTCCAATTTTCGATTTTTTATTATCCTGGGTTCACATATGGTTTCCGACCATCACCCGGCCATCTTCGGGCAGATCCATGCACGCTTTATACTCCCCGGGGATGACTACGTAATTGAGATTTTGCCTGACTCCTTGTTCCGACGTAAAATAAGTCATCAGGATCAACGCCTTGAGGTAGCGGTAGTTCTCCAAAAAACCGGCATCCATGTCCCCGGAAGGATCATCCCGGAAAGCCTCGGCATCGATCCGGCTTACCAAGTCCGTCGCATCTTCAGAAGTGATTTCTTCAAATGAAGTCTGAGTCTCACTCCGGCTTATATTATCCAGCGTGGCCAACCCGTCCTGGATAGACGTGACCTGTTCCCCGGACAATACATCCGCCATCAGCAAATCAACGAATTGATGGACCTTGACATCGGACGCAGATGGGGTCCTGGTGGCGGGAAGAATAATGTCCGAAAGTTTTATGAGTTGATCTACCTGAGCCTTATTGAGCCGCAGCGGGATCCAGGTTTCCCCTGGGTTAGATTCCTGACAGCTTTGTAATGAAGCCAGCACCCCGGGGGTCAGCAGTCCCAATCCGGCAAACCAGGCAGAATACTTTATCGCATTTCGTCTGTTCATGAAATCCAAGGTAGGAAAAAAAATGACTCCCTTCTTCCTTTTTAAATATCTTTTGTGCTGGCTTTTTTGGATACCAGGCTCGATTTATTGACCCACGATTCCTATAATTCTCATCGGCGCACCGCTACCCCCTTTGATCTTGATGGGCAACGCAATAATGGAGAAACCCTTGGAAGGCAGTTGATCCAGGTTGGTAAGATTTTCAAATACTGCAATATTCTCTGATAGTAAAATCACGTGACTTTGAAAATCTGTTGATTGTCCATAATCGATACTGGGACTATCCAGACCGATGGAGGCAATATTTCTGTTGTCCACCAGCCATGTTGCTGCCGTAGGAGACAAGCCGGGAAAATGCATCTTATCCAAAGCTTCGTGCCCTCTTTGCACAGTTCCCAGATACGTCATTTTGTCCGGATAATGATTCGAAAAGCCTGTTTCCAGAAGCACTATACTTCCCTCCGGGATCGACATGCCGTGCTCTTCCTCCCAATCGGTAAGGTCCTGAATCCCGATCTGGTAATCCCGGTTATTGGCTACTTTATCTTTCACGTCGATCTTGATTGCATCTCCGATTAATCGTTCCAGTGGCAATTCATCTACCGATATGGCATTTTTGACGAAATGGATGGGGGCATCCACGTGGGTTCCACCGTGTTCTGCCGTAGAAAAGTTGAACGCCGAATAAAAATAACCACCTTCGGTATCTCCGTAGGCCACCGTATCGAGGTCAAATTCATCGGCGGTCACCCAATAAACCGTTTCATCGGAGTAGTCGTGCGTGAGATCGACGATGGTTTTCCCGTCAAATAATCCCATCCCGGCTTGAGTCTGATCCTGATTCTGATCCACGCAGGAACCGAATATGAAAAAAAACAATGGAAGAGAAAAAACCTTGAAATGCATAAACGTTCATTCTTTTGGTGATTACTAAAAGTAATGATATTATTCAAAAACGAAAATATTCCTTTTGAAATTTATCAAGTTGTCCCACTTTTCTTTTAAATCACTCCGCTGTCTTCCTCCCGAAAAATGGTCAAATTCTTCACATTCTGAAACAAATTATTTACCTTTGTCGTTGTAAACAGACCGATGCAAAAACTGATGACCATATCACTGTTATCTCTTTACGTTCTCGTCTCCGTAGGCGTGCAGGGAGTAACTCATTTCTGTGGTCAGGAGTTTGTCGGCATTGCCTGGTTTGAAAGCGAGGAAGAAATGGATTGTGGTGAGATGTCGTGTTGCAGCGCACCGGAACCAGTAGATGACGATTGTTGTTCCGATGTGGAATTTTCTGTATTCTACGAATCGGAAAGAGCTTTAACTCTGACCATCAGCCACC
>CALEIL010000158.1 GCA_937876435.1 uncultured Bacteroidota bacterium | reverse complement strand
CTATTCTGAATTAGGGGAAATTGTAAAAGAGGAAATTGGTAAAATGGTTCGATACAACAAACGCCTTTTTATGGATGAATCGACCGTGATGCCAAATCATACACATTTATTGATTGAATTGGGTGATTCGATAACCCAAATATTCAACCCCGACAATGGTACCATAACGATGATTATGCCCCGACAATGGATGAAATAAAATTATACCGTAAACAAAGGCGGAAAATGATCATCCCCAACGTTAAATTTTATAATGAAATAGAATAGACACAAAATAGGGTTTACCCGTCAAAATCAACCTCGTCATTACCAGGCAATCGCATCATTAACCGGATAGCGGCAACGGATAAAATTATAATACGCCTCACATCTGGAATCATCCTGCATATTGGAATAACGGCAATTTTTGAAATGTGGTTAGATAGAAATTATCTCTATCACATAATTATCTATCGTATCGATATATTATTTAAAATATTTTAGTGTAGCACAATGATGTGTTAAAATATTCCCTTATCTTGGGTGCGAAAAGATTTTATCACCCACAAGTTTCTTAATTATGAATAGAATTCGATTCTTAATGATTCGTCAGTTTAATCTGACAGGAAATGGATATAGTCTGGTAAGGGGTATATCTGTGATTATGGTGTTGATGTATTTTGGTAGTTCCGTGTACGCTCAGACCACATTAACCGTTCAAGGAACGATCATGGACTCCAATTCTGAACCGTTGATCGGTGCCACCGTTCTGGTAAAAGGCACCCAAAATGGTACATCTACGGGTTTCAACGGAGAATTCACCCTGGAAAACGTGAGCGAGGATGCCATACTGGTAATATCTTACGTAGGATATACCTCACTGGAGGTCCCCGTGAATGGAGAATCCATTCTATCGATTGTGTTGGCAAGTGATTCCCAATTACTGGATGAGATCGTCGTGGTCGCCTATGGAGCCGTGAAGAAGTCCGATTTTACTGGTTCCGCAGTGACCATGTCTGCGAAAGATCTCGACAAACGTCCGATTTCCAATCCATTGGTGGCTTTGCAGGGCTCGGGGCCGGGTGTCCAGACCACGGCGCCTTCCGGTAGCCCGGGTTCTTCACCGGGGATACGGGTCAGGGGAATTGGTTCGTATTCATCGAGCAACAATGCGCTCATCATCGTCGATGGGGTGGAATACACCGGTGGAATGTCCAATATTAATCCCGACGACGTGGAATCGATTACCGTACTCAAAGATGCCGCAACGATTGCCCTATACGGTTCCCGCGGAGCGAACGGGGTCGTAATGATTACCACAAAGAAAGGGGGAGAGGGAAATAGCAGGCTGGAATTTAAATACCAAACAGGTTTTAATAAAAATGGCATTCCAGCTTATAACACGGTAGGTCCCGAAGAATACTATGAATTGATGTGGGAAGCCTACAAGAATGCCTTACATTACGGTTCTCAGGATGTTCCGCAGGATGTTGCGGCTCAAATAGCTTCCGGTGTGTTGCCGAGAAATGCGAGAGACGAACAAATGTTTGATGGGAATACTTATCTTGATATTGTTCAATATCTGGGAAATTATAACGCGTATAATGTGGCCAATGATCAATTGATATCGACCGATGGTCAGATTAATCCCGCAGCGAGACTAAAATATGAGGATGACCTGAACTGGATCGATCAGGCTTCGCAGACTGGGAAAAGGGATGAATACGGGCTGACGTACAGTTATGGCATGAGAAACACGGATTTCTATGCATCATTGAATTATTTGTCTGAAGAAGGATGGGGGCTCAATTCATCTATGGACCGGTTCTCGGGCCGAATTAATGTGAATAGTCAGGTGACGGACTGGTTCAAGGCAGGTGGAAACTTTTTTATTAATCATTCGAAGTTCAATAATGCGAATAGCGGATCGGGCATTGTCAATCCTTTTTATTTTTCCCGGTCAATTGCCCCCATTTATCCGGTATTTCTTCACGATCCTACCAGTGGGGAATACGTGCTCAATGAGCTGGGAAACAGAATCTACGATTATGGTAATTTTACGGCAGATTACAATCTTTCCAGACCTTTTAACAGCGGACGACATTCCATCGCAGAAAATCTATGGAACATCGACCGAACAACACGTGATTTTATTGGGGGGAGAACTTATATCGATCTTACCATACTCCCCTGGTTGACTCTTTCATCTACATTCAGCGCAGATCTAACCAACCACAGGAATGAAGATTATCAAAATACCATCGTAGGAGATGGTGCGCCATCGGGCCGGTACAATCAAGCCTGGAACCGCAGACTCAGTTATACATTCAATCAAATGGTGCGGATGGAGCATAGTTTTCTACGGCACAACATCAAATTTCTGGCTGGCCATGAAAACTTTGATAACAGCTATGAGAGCATTTCCGGAAGAAGAACGGGTGAGGGTTTTAGCGATTTTTTAGTTTACTCCAATTTTGCTGATGTTTTATCTCTTTCTTCCGGATTGTCCGAAAATGCAATGGAGAGTTATTTTACGCGACTCAATTACGATTTTGACAACAAATATTATATCAGTGGTTCATTCCGGTACGATGGGGATTCCAGGTTTCCGGAGGTTAATCGCTGGGCACCCTTCTGGTCGGTCGGCCTGGCCTGGAGACTCGAAAATGAAGATTTTTTCAATAAAGGCTGGGTCGATTTATTAAAACTCAGGGGTTCCTATGGAAGACTGGGCAATAATAGCGTTCTCTCCGGAGGCAGTATCGACAATTACCCATTCCAGCCTGGCTATGAGATCAATAATAACAACGCTGCCGCCACAGGCGTCGTGCTCGGCGGCCTGGGAAGCCCCGATCTCAGATGGGAAGGTCAAAAACCGCTGGATGTCGGTATTGATTTTGCCTTATTCAACAACCGTCTCTCGGGTTCGATCGATTATTTTAACCGGGTCAGCGACGGTCTGTTGTTCAACGTTCAGCAGCCTTATCACAATGGAGGGACCACGGGAGGTTCCTTTACCATTCAGAAAAACGTAGGTGATATGCGCAATACCGGATTGGAATTATCACTCACAGGAAATATCGTACGAAAACAGAATTTTAACTGGCATTTGACTTTTAATATTTCTACCATCAATAATGAAATACTGAAAATGCCGGAAGAAACACCTGAAATCGTTTCAAGCCCTTACAAGAGGGCAGAAGGAAGATCTTTATACGATTATTATACCAGACATTTCTACGGAGTAGATCCGGATAATGGACGGGTGATGTATCTTGGGGTGGAAGAATTCGATCCGGACAACGCAGAAGAAATCAAATTTATAAACAACCCTTCAGGCGGGGTCGATACGGTGACCTACAATCAGAATCTTGCCCGACAGGATTGGGTGGGGAAATCTGCGCTGGCCAAGGCTTATGGCAGTATTATCAATAATTTCACCTACCGGAATTTTGATTTCGGCTTTGTGGTACTTTACAGTCTCGGAGGCTGGGGTTACGATGGTCAGTATGCCGGATTTATGAGTGCAGGTCCGGATAACGGTGCCAATCTTCACCGCGATCTGCTCAATGGTTGGCGCAATCCGGGCGATGCCACGGGCATCCCCAGGATGGACCTCAATGAACGGGCAGCATTCGGGGCGACCTCTTCCCGATTCCTTACCAAAAAGGATTATTTGGCCATCAGCAGTGTCAATTTAAGTTACCAACTACCTCAAAACCTCTTGTCCAGGTTCAACATCCAACGAATCAGGGTATTTGTAAGTGGTGAAAACCTATACCTGTTTACGCATCGAAAAGGGATGAATCCCATCAGTAATTTTGCAGGCATCTCAGGTACCAACAGTTACAGTCCTGCGCGAACATTTAATTTCGGAATCAACCTTAGTTTCTAATCGAAAAGTCATGAAAAATATTCTATATATCTTATCCAAATTGGTGAAACCCACGGCGCTTTTCCTGCTGGTATTTATCCTTTTCTCCTGCAGCGAAGAAACCCTGGAAAAAACGCCCAACGACAGAGTCTCCACCGAAATAGTTTTCTCATCTACCGACAATGCCTATGCCGCCATCAATGGCATGCACCGTTATCTGTACCGACAGTGGTATAGCCGACAGGCTGAAGGCGGACAAAGCGCGAATATGATATACATGGAAGTGCTCGGTGATGACTTCGTCATGACTGCTGCAGCCAATGGTTGGTTTAACAATGAGT
>CALEIL010000157.1 GCA_937876435.1 uncultured Bacteroidota bacterium | reverse complement strand
AATTTCGAATGTCAAATTTCAAATGGTGAAGTGAGGGGAAGAGGTGGGCTGTGTCTGGTTTATTCTGGGGGGAGAATGAGAAGTGTAGGGTTGGGAAGAGGGGTGCCTGAGCGCGAGTGTAGAGCCCGACCAGAGCAAGAAGGGTTGATCTGTCATATCTATTTTGATATTACACGATCCATTCGATATCCTTCTCCGGTTCGTAGGCGCAAAAGGTGCCGGTTTTGATCGAATTGGAAAGATGTTTCCCGAGCTGGGGGTGGACTTCTTCGATTTTGGCGATCGCGTGTCGGATCCGCCACGTCACTGCCGAACGGGCTTTTTCTACGGTGTGGCCTTTTTTGCGCGACTGTCCTTTGACATTGAGTGCTGAGGACAAGTGATCGAGCAGGGTTTGGTATTCTTCCTGCAATTGGCTGGATCGGCCATAGTCATGATGCGATTCAGCCTCGCGAATATCTTTCTGTAATCCCACGATCTTATCCTGGTAGGCTTTCTTTGATTTTTCATCCAATACGGGCGTTCCTTCCATGTCGATGGAACTTCCCATGAGCTCGGCGCAGTGAAAAGGGGTCCGCGGATTGGCCAGCATTTTGGTCAAGTCAAAGAATCCTTTTACCTCGGGCAGTTGGCAATTTTGGCCTTCGTATTCGATCATCCAAATTCCATCCTGGTTGGAGAAAGTGTTTCGCCAGGATTGTGGAGGGATTTCAGATGGAGGGGAATCCATTCTCGTGGTCATCTTTCCATGAGAGAGTTTCTCCCAAAGTCCTTCAACTCTGGATTTGTGTTGGTAGGGGCTGATTTGATTCATCCATTGGATGGCCTCTTCGGACCGGGCGGGCTTTCCGCCGTTGATTTTATTGGTATACATTTGTAAAAAGATCTCCCAATTTTCCTTCATTTTTTGCCCGTTGCCAAGTTCCATCCAGGCCGCTGCGTAATAGGCGTGGGCATCGACGAACGGGACTTCCTTTACCCTGGCTGCTAACGCCAACGCTTCCTGGAATTCGCCTTTTTCAATGAGGATAAACGAGCCTATGGTGCAGTATTGGTCTGTAGAGCTGGGATTGAGTGCCAAAGCGCGTTCGTATAAATCCCACGCTTCTTCCAGAAAACCGTGGTACAGGAAACTCACCGCCACCTGGATCAGCGTATCGGGGTCATTGGAATTGAGCTGTAACGATCGCCTCAGGTAGTGTTCCGAGGTCCCGTAGAGTTTTCGATACGTATAGACCATACCGAGCACGCATGCCGCGATGTAGTTTTGTTCGTCGAGTTCGATCGCTTTCTTGGCCCATTCGAAGGAACCATTCTGGGAAAGGTCCCAGCGATCCCATAGTTGACAGCTCCATTCGTTGAAGAAAGTCATCGACATCCCGGAATAGGCCAACGAGTATTCCGGATCAATTTCGATCGCTTGCTCGAAGTATTCCCGGGCTTTCAAATCGTTTTCGAGGGTCCCTTTTTTTAGTTCGTGGAGCCCATACACCCAACATTCGTAAGCTTTCAAATTGGTTCGGGGTTTTTGGCGGACCTGTGACAAGAGGTTTTGATTGAGCTGGGTCTGAAGCGAAGCAACCACTTCCCGGAGAATGTGGTCCTGAAGGTGGAAAATATCGTTTTTATTTCCCTCAAACCGATCCGCCCAAATCAGGTGGTGAGATGGGGTGTCGATAAGTTGTGCATTGATGCGGACATCGTCGTCCTGGGTTCGGAAGGAGCCTTTTACGATATAATCGGGGTGGAGTTTGTCGAGAAGTTGGTGGTCCATCATGTCACCGGAAGTAAGCTTGCTCGCGGTTTCCAGCGGTATAATCTGAAATTGGCGGAAACGAGACAATTCTGTGATCAGCTCGATGCTGAAAGATTTGCACAAGATGCCCGCTTCGCTTCCCTCGTTGAGGTTTTCCAGCGGAAGTACCGCTATTTTGATCTCACCATGGTTCATGGTAAAATTTCCTGGTTGGGATATATTTCAAAGAAATAAATAAACGCTAAAATACTAAATTAAGTTGGCACCAAAGAAAAGACTATACCATAAACGTTTGAACCTACCCCTGGGTAATGGCAAGCTCCAGCTTTCCAGAATCAACCAACCGTGGATGCTTACTATTTTCTATAAAATATAGGGATCAATCTTATTCTAACGAAGTAGATACTGGTAGTTACCTTATCTCAATAACTATGAAGTAAAATTTCGCAAGTCAACTGTATGTTTGCTTTCAAACCCAAATCAATGGAAATGAAAATGATATTGTACGCGCTGGTTCATGTAATCGTTCTCCTGTCTTGTTCTCAGCCACTTGACCGACCTTTTAAGGAGGACAATTTGGAGGAGGACATCGTGGAAATCAAGAAGTCTCTTTCAGAAAATGAAGCTGAACTTTTAACTGGTTATCTGGTAGTAAAATCATTGGACGATCAGCGGATTCTGGGTAAAACTTACCGGGATTTATTGGAAGAGGCCAAGGTGTTTCGTGATGAGCAAGAAGCGCAAATGGCAGAAGAAAAAAGATTGGCAGAAAAGGCCCAAGCCGAGGAAAGAGAGCGAATCCGACGATTGAATCAGGCACTTACCGTAAGTATTTTTGATAAAGGATTTTCAGAGTATAATTACCAGGAATACCTGACCTATAAGTTTTCATTTGACAATAAAACGGACAAGGATATTAAAGCCTTCACTGGCTTAATCACGTTAAATGACCTTTTCGATAAAGAGATTTCAAGTTTTACGCTTACTTATGATAAAGGGATTCCAGCTAAATCTTCGAAAAATTGGAATGCACAGACAGATTACAATCCCTTTATCGACAAAGATGTGGCTTTGAAAGGAAAAGAATTGGATAATCTAAAAATCATATGGACCCCGGAAAAGATCATCTTTGAAGATGGTGAGGAGTGGGAGTGAACCTGTCAATTAGAAAAAATATGATAATTTAGTGCTTTTCGTGACCAAATTTAGCATTCACCAACTGGACATACACAATTTTGCACTAAATGAACCTCAAAAGCGGAAATATCGTAAAAAATCTGATTTCATCGGAACCAGTTGAAATTACTGACATCACTGATTTTGGTGACGATGTCAGTATCGAGTATACGGGTGTCAATTCCCGGACGAATGGGGATAGAATCCTGCCCAAGAACGAACTGGCTAAACTGGAGTTGATCTCGAGGAAAGGCACGTTTGATTTTTCGGGTGATCCCAAAAAATTTACCCTCTATACGGAAGCGGAAAGAATCAAATCAGCTTTTCAATTTGACCCGCTGTTCGCGGTCAATTGCAGCATCGTCGATCCTTTACCTCACCAGGTCGAAGCCGTATACCGTTATATGTTACCACTGCCTCGCATGCGATTTTTACTCGCCGATGACACCGGAGCCGGCAAGACGATCATGACCGGACTACTTATTAAGGAACTCATTTTGCGAGGCTTGATCGAACGAATCCTGATTATCACCCCGGGAGGATTGACCAAACAATGGCAGGAAGATGAAATGGGATTGAAATTTAATTTTCAATTTAAACTGGTCGACCGCCCAGTGTTCAACTCAGATCCCAACATTTTCAATAATTCCAATATGCTGGTCACCTCGATCGATTTTATTCGAAATGACGATGTGGGTAATGTGGTGAAGGATAGCACATGGGATTTGATCGTGGTAGATGAAGCCCACAAATTGTCAGCGTACGATTATGGAGTCAAGCGATATAAAAGCAAAAGGTATGAGGCACTGGAAGCTCTGGCTCCCCAGTGTGAACATCTACTCCTCTTGACCGCTACACCCCATCGTGGGCGTCACGATACTTTTAGGAATTTGTTACAGTTGCTCGATGAGGATATTTTTTCCACCAATGAATTGGTTACGGAAAGAATCAACAACCGAGATGATGAGGTGACCAATAAGTTTTTTATTCGAAGGCTCAAAGAGGATATGACCGACTGGAATGGGGAACCGCTCTTCAAGCCAAGACACACCAAGACCATTGAATACGAGCTCACCCCGGAAGAAAAGAATCTTTATGACAGGGTGACAAGATACCTTACTGCGCGAAAGCAAGAGGCCAATGAACAGAAGAACATCCACGTCAAACTGGCCCTGATGGTGATGCAGCGTCGGCTGACCAGTTCAATTTATGCCATCATGAAGACCTTGCAGAATCGGTACAAGGCACTCCATGGCTTGATTGAATTGATCAACCGCAACCCCAGCTTGTGGAAACAACGCATGAAATTTGATTTCGAGTTTGATGATTACGATGATTACTCCGAGCTGACAGATGAAGAGCGAGAAACCCTGGAACATATATTTGCGGACCCCAGAAAATTCAGACTTTTCACCACGGCACGAAGCATCCAACAAATCCAGGAGGAACGCGATCAGGTCAGGGAATTGAAGGAATTAGCTGAAGATTTATACCACAACAATACCGAGGAACAAAAACTTCAGCGACTCCGGCAGTTTCTTACAGATGAAAACGTCTCTGGAGGGCGAAAACTAGTCCTGTTTACCGAGCATAAAGATACCCTGGATTATCTGGAGCGAAAGTTAACCAACCAGGGTTACAACATCCAGACCATCTATGGGCAAAAATCCGTGGACGAACGCCGCAAAGCACAGGATGAATTCGCAGGGGATAGCCAGATCTTACTGGCAACAGATGCTGCCGGAGAAGGTATCAACCTGCAGTTTTGCAATCTACTGATTAACTGGGATATCCCGTGGAACCCCAATCGCCTGGAACAGCGCATGGGCCGAATCCACCGCTACGGCCAAAAAGAAGAAGTCTACGTATTCAACCTCGTAGCGCAAAATACGCGAGAAGGTAAAGTCATGCAGAGATTGCTGCAAAAATTGGATGTGATCCGCGAGCAGCTTGGAAATGACCGGGTATACGACGTGATCTCGGATGTATTCGAAGGGGTGAATATCGAAGATATATTGCAATCTACTCTGGATGGGGAGGTGAATGAATACAATACCGCTATAGAGAATAATCTTACCACTGAAAATGTATCCAGGAAAATTAAGGAGCAAAAAGAAAAACTCACATCCATTCCGATCGATTTTGGCAAAGCTCGCGAATTGATGGACGATTCAGTAGAAAAGCGTCTTATTCCGATCTATCTGGAACGGTTTTTTACCAAGTCATATCAAGCTCTGGGTGGGACCATTCGAAGGGAGGAAGAGTTTGTGCGTCTTTCAGACCTTCCCCTGGACATAAAGGAGGTTCTAAAACTAAAATACAACACGAAGTATGATATCAGCCGACTGATGTTTACTTTCCAAAAAAATGTATTTCTCGACAAGAGAAAAACAGGTCGGTATGAGAAGCTGTATTATCTCAACCCTGGTAACCCCATATTCGATGCAGTCGTAGATGTCGTCCTGGCTTCGTTTAAGGAAGAAGCTCTAAAAGGTACGATCCTGGTTTCTCCAGAGGATAAAGAACCTTATTTCTCTTATTTTGTCCGCTCCCAAATTATCGATCAGACCAGGAACCAAAACGTGGCGAATGAAAAATTAGCGCTCGTATGTGGAAATGATGGACAATGGACGATCACCTCTCCAGCTAAATTGATCGATATGGTTTCACCCAATGAATTTGTCAAAAAGATTACTGCACCTCCGCCTTCAGATCAGGGAGAAATCGTGAAATGGTGCTTTTCGAATATTACTAATCCACAATTTCAACAGACTCAAAAAAAGGTGAAAGAGGATATAGTATTGCGTAAACAATATATGAACGAGGGATTTACATCACTGGTTTATTCCTATACGTCTGAATTGTCTGAGTTGAGGCAAAAACTCTTGCTTGGGAATGAAAAAATTCAGGAAAAGGTGGAAAAATTAGAGCGCAAAATAGCAGATATCGATGAGCGGAAGATACAAAGAACGAAGGAACTGGATCAACGGATGCGCTTGGATAGAAAATCTCCGAAGGTGATCGGAGCGGCGTATATCGTACCTTTGTCCCAGGTTGAATATCAATCCCATTATGGAATGAGCAGAGATGATGAGGTGGAAGAAATTGCTATGAAAGTAGCTATGGACTACGAAAAGGATCAGGGCTGGATTTGTGAGGACGTCAGCAGTCAAAACCTTGGATTTGACCTCAAATCCGTCAACCCGGAACTGGTCAAACGATACATCGAAGTCAAAGGAAGAGCCGGGGAAGGGCCGGTGATGATATCGGAAAATGAAATGAACCGATTGCGGCAGCTAGGCGAATCAGCTTGGCTATATGTAGTGAGTCATTGCAAGTCCCATCCACGGCTGTACCGGATAAAGGACCCGGGAAATGAACTCAATACGGAAGAAAAGTCAAAAGGCGTGCAATACCTGGTGCCCATGTCGGAATGGAAAGTCAAAGCGGATCAGCTAACGAGTTGAACGGAAGATATAGAAATAGCTTATGAATCATGACGCACTTCAGATTATGAAAATAAATATGTATCGCGAGTTTACCTTGAACTAAACTATTTTACTATTTTTGCATTAAAGCAAATAGAAATCACCGGCGCCATCCATCCATTTTATGCACTGGTCATAAATGGGAAGTGCCCCTATGAGGAATTTCTAAAAGATGTAAGGCAAAAATTTCATATAGAGGATGCGAAGAAACTGAGGTTTAATGAAGATCTGGATATATTGGATGAATTGGAAACACTTATTGAAGATATTGCCCTTGACAATGTAGTGTTGCCAAAATGCCACAAGCCGTTGAAGGCAATATCAAAGAGGATTGAATATCCGGCACACGAAATTAGAACCCGAACATCAATGCTTCGTGTGTATTACATCAAGGAAAAAAGAACAGGAAAAATAATTATTCTTGGACATATCAAGGGTAATGAAAAAGATCAGAATAGGGAACTGAATAGAGTCGTTCGTCTTGTCAATGAATATCATAAATTTAAACTCAGGAATCGTATAAAAATAATCGAATGAAGGACATAACCACCAAGATGTATAGCCCAGCCTACCATTTTACCAAACTCCAAAACAAGCTCTATGGAGAAATTAATGAATTCCTCCTTGCCGAAGGAATGAATAAAACTAAATTAGCTGATAAACTAGGTGTAACGAAAGGTTACATTTCCCAATTATTGAATAATGGAGCGGACCATAAATTGTCCAAATTGATCAAACTGTCGCTGGCTATAGGTAAAATTCCGGTCATAGAATTTTTGGAACCGGAAGTTTATTTGAAAAAAGAATACCAACGAAGGATGGATCGTCAGCCTTTGGATTTGGCAAAATTGAACGAGAATCTCGTTGACTTACATGTCGAGATCCAGATGGTGAAAGAAGATAATGATCATGGTTTTACCGAAATGGCTCTTTCATATAATGAATACGACTCCTATGAAGTATCGCATTAATTTTCTGAGAGAACTGAAGTTTGAATTGATGTTTCATGGAGTGGAACCACTCACGAGAGAAGATGTGGTCCTGCAGACATCATTTCGTGAAAGCCTAAATGTCGATTTAAAAATTTTAGAGATATTTTTTCATTGCTTATTCGGTATTAAAGAAGGGGAATCAATCAAGCAAGTAGTTCATTCAGATATTATTATTGGTTTTGAATTCGAGGAATTACCGGAAAATGAGGAGGAAAGAAATGATGTGTTAATGAATCTTTTTCCGAACTTATTGGGCATTACCATTTCTTCAGCAAGGGGGGTTATTTATTCAAGAACAAAAGGAGACCCAATTAACGAATATGTATTGCCAATTATCAATCCCACTAAAATAATGGAGGAGCGTTTTCAGAAAAAGTCTTTTTTGAAAGTATAGTATCACCAGTTAAATTAGTGATTCCCCAATGCAATTCACTACGATAAATGTAGTAGATTGCAGATATAGACCTTTGTAAATGCGGGTGCAGACTACTGGATAGCTTCGAACCGCGGTCAAATGGAATATCCAGCAAGCTTATGACCAATTTCGCGAGGTCATCGATCTATTGGACGATGTACGAAAAGACTTTATAAATTAATGGATGAACGCCTGGAAACTATGAATAAACCCAAAAAGCTCATCGAAGTCGCCATGCCGGTGAAAGAAATATCGGCAGAAAGCGTAAGAGACAAATCCATCCGGCACGGCCACATTTCCACGCTCCACCTGTGGTGGGCCCGACGGCCACTGCCCGTCTGTCGAGCGGTAGTCTTTGCCAGCCTGGTCCCGGACCCATTGGATGACCATTGTCCGCAGGCATTCCGTGATGCAGTACGAATCCTACTCGGCAAGCAGAACGATCTGCCAGGAGACCCGTACCGACCCTACATCGATATCCCGCATACCGCGGTGGTGGATCAGATGGAAGACCACCTCCGCAACCGGCTCCTGATGTTTATCGGCAAATTTTCGGATAAATACATCCAAAACGAAAAGCTGGGGAAAATGACCCCAGCGAAAGATACATTGCATCCCTATTCTTTGATTAAATGGGACAATAAAAACAATGAGGATATCATTGGTCGGGCCCGAAAATTGATTTTCGTAAGTCATAATTCCGACTCAGGTCGTTCTGCGGAGGAATTGCTGGCAGAATACGATCGATTGCAAAGAGTTATCAAGGAGGCGGAAAAAAAACTCTACGAATATCCAGACCGACACCTCGACACGGATCCTAAAGTACGGGAGCTAGAGGTAGCGAAAGATGCAGCGATTCAGGCCTTTCTCGCAAAGATGCCCAAAGTGTTCGACCCTTTCGCCGGTGGGGGAGCCATCCCACTCGAAGCAGCCCGCCTGGGCTGCAACAGCTATGGCAACGACATCAATCCCGTCGCCCACATCATCCAGAAAGGGAGCTGTGAATTTCCACAGCGCTTCGGGAAGCCCATCGCGTATTCCGTGGATGAATACTCTCGGATCTATGGTGCAGGAGAACTGGACAAACAACGGAGCGCCGGTAGGGTCTTAGGCGATACGGTCCAGGTAGATAATCGGCTGTCCCACGACGTGGAATACTTTGCCCGGCTGTTGCTTTCTCGGGTGCAGTCGGAGATCAGTCAATATTACCCCGTCGATCCGGACGGCCACTAGGTCAT
>CALEIL010000156.1 GCA_937876435.1 uncultured Bacteroidota bacterium | reverse complement strand
CACTATTGGGTGCCTTCGCTGGGACCGAGTGGTATGGCGTTTATTACCGGGGAGCACTACCCCCAATGGACCGGTGATTTGTTGGTAGGCAGTCTCAAATACCGGTTTATAACCCGGTTGTCGCTGGATGATCAGGAAGTGGTCGAAGAGGAGTCTCTCCTCAAAAAAGTCGGTCGGGTCCGCAGTATCGAGATGGGACCCTATGGATATATTTATGTGGGAGTAGAAGGTAATCCGGGGTTTGTAGCGCGCCTGATCCCGAAACCAAATCAATAAATGGGGTTCGCATCCAGGTATTCCCAGACTTTTTCAGGAACGAGGTATTGAATTGATTTTTTCAACTTCAGAGAATTTCGGATAAAGCTGGAGGATATTTCCATGAGTGGAGCTTCCATAAGCGTCACCCGTTCATGGTCCATCAAGGGACCCGGATCGTAGGTGGGTCGGCTGTACACCAGTATATCGTAGTTTTCCAGGATGACTTCATAATTCTTCCATTTGTGAAGGCTGCCCAGATTATCCCCTCCCATGATGAGCGTAAAGTCATGGTCGGGATGTTTTTCTTTCAGGTGGGCCAGCGTATCCACCGTGTAGGAAGGTTTGGGAAGTAAAAATTCGATATCGGAAGGACGCAACATTGGATTGTCCCCAATAGCCAGATGAACCATATGAAGCCGGTCGTAGTCCCGGGCAAGATTGGAGCTTTTCTTGAAGGGATTCTGAGGGGTAACGACCAGCCATACCTGATCCAAATCGGACCAGTTTGCCACGTGATTGGCAATAATCATGTGGCCGGTATGCACCGGATTGAAAGATCCAAAGAACAAACCGATTTTCATACAATTTATTTCACCATGACCGGCATCACCAGCATGAGCAGGTCTTCGTTTTCCGCACTGGAAGATGGCAGAAGCAGGGAAGCCCGGTTGGGGGTGGACATTTCGAGCATGACCTCGTCCGAAGTGAGGACGTTGAGCATTTCGATCAGGAACTTGGAATTGTAGGCTATTTGCATTTCATCTCCCGAATACTGACAACTCAGAGATTCGTGGGCTTCATTGGAATAATCGAGATCCTGGGCCTGAATTTCTATGATGTCTTTCTTCAGATCGAGGACTATCTGATTGGTAGATTTGTTGGCGTAGATGGAAATTCGTTTGAGGGAATTCAACAATGCCTTGCGGTCAATCGTCAGGATGTTGGGATTGTTGGTCGGAATGACCCCGTTGTAATTGGGGAAAGTGGCGTCGATTAACCGGCAGGCGATCTCTGTATTCCCCGATTGGATAAATACGTGGGATTTGCTGTAATTGAGGGTCACATTGCCGGTCCCGTCCAGCGCCATATTGACGAGAGACAGCGATTTTTTGGGAATGATCATGGTGCCTTCAATTTCCGAACTGACGTCCAGGAAGGTGTATTTGACCATTTTGTGGGCATCGGTAGCTACAAAAGTCACATTGTTCTCATCCACCTTGATAAATACTCCCATCATAGCTTGTCTCATCTCGTCGTTGCTGGTGGCAAACAGCGTATTGTCGATTCCTGCCTTCATCGTCTTGATGGGTATTTCGACCGACTGGGAGGTGTGTGTATCCGGTATTTCAGGAAACTCCTCGTAGTCATCGCAAGCCAGTTTGTACTCCCCGTTACTCGTCAGGATATTGAGAATATTGGACTCTTCTTCTTTTATAAATTGCACGGGCTGATCGGGAATGGCTTTGAGTGTATCACTCAGAATCTTACCGCGTACCGCGATTTTGCCATCTTCACTTCCCTGAACCTGCAACGTGGAATAAATGGTGGTTTCCAGATCCGATACGGTCAGTTTGAGTTCATTTCCATTCAGTTCCAGAAGAAAATCTTCCAAAATGGGCATCATTGGATTGGAGGGTATAACACCAGATGCTATCACTGTTTTTTTCAAAAATTCACTGGCAGAAACGGAGAATTTCATTGTATATATTGGATTTTAATTTCAGAGTATAAACATAAGGAAAATTTGCCTGAAAGTATTCAACGGATCGGTCAGAAAACGGTCAAACCATTGTTTGGTGCATTCCTCAAAATTTCCATCCGAAGAAATGAAGGGGGCACACAACCTGATTTGCTCATGGTCGCGGACAAAGGAACAAAATGATTTAACGGCTGGCAGATTATTTTTAAACCGTTTATTCTATTTATTTGTTCGACCGGATTTTATGGGGACAAAATTGAGATGACATCCTCCATACCTGTGGCCTGCCTATGCCACGTTTCCGCCATCTTATAATGGAGTCATTATAAATTCTTTGGCGATTAAATTAATTTATACATTTGAAGTATGTACCATAATGTAAAGGAAATAAAATTACCCGCCATAAAACCGATCCAGAAGCCGACCGCTTTTGAGTACGGAATGGATGTAGTACATGACCAATGCGTGTTGTATACCATTCCCGGTACGCAGAATCTTGATCTTGTGAAACTGGAAATCGTTTTAAACCGGGGTCGCTTCAACGAGCAAAAAAAACTGAGTTCCAGATTTTGTGCCCGGATGCTGAAGGAGGGTACACAGCTCAGGAATCAGGATGATATCAATGATGTTTTTGATTTTTTCGGCGCCCAGTTCAACGTTCAGTATCATCTGGATTACGCCTCGTTTACCCTGGTTTGTCTGACCCAGTATTGCCGAGAATTGTTTCCCCTGGTTTTCGAAATACTTTCAAAACCAGCATTTGACTCCACCGAGCTCAATAGACTAAAGAAAAGAGCGAAATCCAAACTCAAATTGTCTTTGGCTGACAATGACTCTTTGTCGTACAGGATTTTGACCGAAAAAATATTCGGCCCAGACCACCCTTACGGGTACAATTCTACCATGGAAGACATCGAGGCGGTCACCACCGACGACCTTTTTGAATTTCATCAAAAGAACTATCGATTATCCAATTTCAGAGCCTACCTTTCAGGAAGTTTTGACCAGGCTATCCATCAGGATCTCCTGGCCCACCTGCACGAATTGCCTTCGGATCTGATACCGGAGGATGGTCATGGAATTTACAACGTTCACAATCTGGAAGTCCCGGGTGTGTTTACGCTGAAAAATCAATACGCCTTTGACACACAGAGTTCTATCAAAATGGGCAAAAGGATAATACAGCGGAGTCATCCGGATTACATACCCGTTCATTTCGTCAATACCTTGTTAGGCGGGTTTTTTGGTTCCAGGTTGATGCAGAATATTCGGGAAAAAGAGGGGCTGACGTATAACATTTATTCCGATTTGGAACCAATGTTTCACGATGCGTATTTTATCATTGGGACGGACGTCAAGACAGAAAATATTGAGAAAGTGATCGGCCTGATCCACGACGAACTGGATAAACTGGAACAGAAATTGATTTCACAGCAGGAATTTGGGATGGTGCGAAATTATATTAAAGGATACTTGCTGAGTTCACTGGATGGAGTATTCTCCAAAGCGGAAATATTAAAAATTCTGACACTGGAAAATCTCAGTGTCGATTGGATATATGATTTTTTCGACCGGCTGGATGATATTGCGGTCGAGGATGTGCCGGAGCTGGTAAAAAAATACCTGAAAAAGGACGAATTATACACAGTAGTAGTAAATTGATGTTAAATTTGGGTCTTTGATACTTGGATATAAAAATTCGAGTTTTAACCTAAAATTATTAGAGCGATATGTGCTTCTTATAGCCACCTAAACAATATGAAATTATTTAGCTTCTTTACTCAAGAACTTGCCATAGACCTTGGAACGGCAAATACCTTAATCATACAAAACGGCGAAGTAGTAGTAGACGAACCCTCTATTGTTGCTATTGACCGCCGGACTCAGGAAGTCATTGCGGTAGGGACGAAAGCGATGCAGATGCACGAAAAAACCCACGAACACATCAAAACCATCCGTCCGCTCAAAGATGGAGTGATCGCTGATTTTCAGGCAGCCGAGAATTTGATTGAAGGGTTGATCAATATGATCGACACTCGTAAAAGCTTTTTCACTCACCTCAGGATGGTCATATGTATTCCATCCGGGATCACTGAGGTGGAAAAACGGGCGGTTTTTGATAGCGCTGACCATGTGGATTCCAAGGAAACCTATCTGATTCACGAGCCTCTGGCTGCTGCCCTCGGAATAGGACTCAACGTAGAAGAGCCTGAAGGAAATATGATCATTGATATCGGTGGGGGTACTACTGAAATAGCTGTAATAGCCCTGTCGGGAATCGTGACAGATCAATCGATCCGAACCGGTGGAGATGAATTTACGGCAGATATTGTCAATTATATGAGGCGCGAGCACAATCTTCTGATCGGAGAACGAACTGCCGAAAACATAAAAATCAAAATTGGGTCTGCGCTGGAGGTATTGGATGATCCACCTGCCGATATACCGGTCAATGGACGGGATCTGATGACGGGTATACCCAAGCAACGGATTATTTCGTATCAGGAAATAGCGACCTGCATCGATAAGTCCATTTCCAAAATAGAAGAGGCGATCCTCAAGGCACTGGAAGCCACGCCCCCCGAGTTGGCAGCCGATATATTCAGAAAAGGATTGTATCTTACAGGAGGAGGGGCTTCCCTGAGAGGTTTGGACAAAAGAATCTCAATGAAAACAAAACTCGATGTTCACGTGCCCGATGATCCATTGCGTGCTGTGGTCATTGGCACTGGTATTGCTTTGGAAAATATAGGTAAATTCTCGTTCCTGATCGATCGTAAGAATGTGTGAGAACCAAAGTAACATATGGGAAATTTTATACGATTTATCCTGCGCAATCTGCACTTCATTGTATTCATTATACTGGAGATTATCAGTATCAACCTTGCAGTGAATTTTGACAACAGGAGAAAATCAATATTTCTAAGTACTTCAAATCAGGTCAGCGGCTTTATCCAGTCTTATTTCAGCGATGTGACGCAGTTTTTTCACCTCGGAGCACAAAATGAATCCCTGACCAGGGAAAACGCCAGGCTGAGAAACAGAATGCTCAATCTGGAACAGAAGGTTTCTTCGCTCAGTTCCACCCCCGATAGTATATCCATTGCAGTTTCTGAACAAAATATTCCTTCGAGATATCGCGTCATCCCTGCGAAGGTTATTTCAAATTCATTTTCTTCGCTGTACAATTTCGTGACGATTGATGTCGGAAAAAATGCAGGGATCGAACCGGGGATGGGGGTGATCACGGATTCAGGACCGGTAGGAATAGTAACCAAGGTGAACAGGTACTATTCCAAGGTGATTTCGATGTACAATATCGAATCATCGGTCAGTGCGGTGGTCAAGGATAACAATGCGCTCGGGGTGATCCAATGGGAACCCTATAATCTGAGGACGGTGGTGATGAGAGAAATTCCCCGTCACGTCGAACTGGAGGTGGGGGATACTATCGTGACCAGTGGGTATTCATTTGCCTTTCCAGCCGGTTTGCCGATTGGAGAAATCGAGTACTTTAACCTGGAGAGCGGAGAAAACGACTATACTGTCTACGTCCGGTTGTTCGAGGATCTCTATACATTGAGGTCTTGTTATATCATTGAGGATTCATGGAATAACCCGGATACTACGGCTTATCCTGTCACTGAGCAAGAGATACAATGAGTGAATATCGACTGAATATCATTCGTGCCATTTTTCTGCTGCTGGTCCAGATATTGATTTTTAATTTTGTAAAAATTACCTGGTTTTCCATACCGTTCATCGAGGTATTTGTCTACCCATTGATCGTCATGCTGCTGCCATTGAGAACCCCGGCATCGGTAGTGATCGTGATTGGATTTGCCATGGGACTGATCGTCGATATATTTCAGAACACTCCCGGCGTTCATTCCGGGGCAGGAGCGTTTTCGGGCTTGGTAAGACCCTATGTGATCAATTATTTAGCCCCTCGCGGTGGGTACAAAGTCAATATTTCACCCATGATTTCAACCATCAATTTGAGATGGTTTTTGAAATATGCAGCAGTCATGATAACTTTGTATTGTTTTGCCGTAAGTTTGATTGATATTTTTCAATTAAAATTGGTACATTATATGCTCTTAAGGACAGTCTTAAGTGCAACGATTTCGTATGTTGTAGTGATGATCATCATGATCGTTTTTGATCAAAATGAATAGAGGTAAACATGACAATTGATTCACAAGATAGGTTTAGGTTGGTGACCGGTATTATCGTGGTGGGTTTTGTGTTTTTGCTCATTCGTGTCGCGCATGTACAGATCTGGGACAATCAGTCCCAGGTGAAAGCCAACACCACCTCCCTCGTAAAGATGATCCAAAAGCCCTCCCGGGGGCTGATCTATGACCGCAATGGAGAGCTGATCGTATACAATAAGTTTGTATACGATATCAATGTGGTGTACAACGAGCTGGATAAGAATATGGATACCGCCCGATTGTGTGATCTACTCCAGATCGATCAAAATTACTTTTTGACCAACATAGAAAAAAACTGGACGGATATCCGATATTCCCGGTTCACCCCTTTTACCTTTCTTTCCAGGGTACCGGATAGCCTGGCGCTCAGATTCAAGGAATACCTTCACATGTTCCCCGGTTTCAAACTCGATAAGGAAGCGGTACGTGGGTATAAATATCACACGGCATCGCACGTGTTGGGGTACATTTCCGAAATTGACAAAACCGAACTGGATAGAAGTGACGGGCAATATGTCCTGGGAGATTATGTGGGGAAAAGCGGGATAGAATTGTATTATGAAAATCTTCTAAGAGGTGAAAAAGGTCACCGGTATGAGCTCAAGGACAACCTGGGCCGTCAGGTAGGAGATTATCTGGACGGGTCATTGAACGTGGAAGCGGTGTCAGGAAATGACCTCACGCTGACGCTTGATATACGACTCCAGCGTTACGCCGAAGAATTGATGGTCAATAAAAAAGGGGGAATCGTAGCCATCGAACCCTCCAGTGGCGAGGTACTGGCCATGCTGAGTTACCCCGACTTCAATCTCAACGATATTTCGATCGGTCAAAACAGGGGAGATCGTTTTCAGGAATTGTTCGCGGATACCCTCAAACCATTCTACGACCGGGCGATCATGGCCCACTATCCCCCGGGGAGTACGATGAAGCCAATTTTAGCCTTGATTGGATTGCAGGAACGGGTCATTACACCCAATCAGCACATATTTTGCGGAGGCGGCTACTATTATAAGAATAACGTGTGGCGGTGCCACGCAGGAGGAGGGAACAATGACCTGACCACCTCCATTATCAGATCGTGCAATACCTATTTCTTCACGATATACCGGGACCTGATCAACAAATACGGTTTCAGCAATCCCGAGAAGGGATTGTTTGATCTGCACAATTATCTCGACGATTTTGGTGTGGGCAGAAAGCTGGGAATTGATTTGCCCAAAGAAGGTACCGGACTCAATCCAACTCCTGCGTATTACGATGATCTGTACAGAAACAAAGGGGACTGGCGGTTTACCTATATCCTGTCCAACGGCATAGGGCAGGGAGAGACCGAACTCACCACGCTTCAGATGGCGCATGCCACATCGGTCATAGCCAATGACGGCGGCTATGTGGTGCCTCACCTGATCAAGGCGATAGACAATAATCCGGACCAAATCCCCGACATTTACAAACAACAACAAAAGGTGAATATAAATTCTGATTATTTTGAGCCAGTCAAAGCCGGGATGAAGGGCGTCATCGAATACGGGACAGGTGGGCTGGCAGGCGTACAAGGAATTGAAATCGCAGGGAAAACCGGAACTTCTGAGAACAAGGGTGAAGATCATTCCGTATTCATAGCTTTTGCCCCCGTGGATAACCCAAAAATTGCTGTTGCTGTTTTTATCGAGAACGGTGGATGGGGGAGTAGCGTGGCGTCACCAATCGCAGGTCTGATGATTGAAAAATACCTGACGGGGGAGATCTCTGATTCAAAAAAATGGGTGGAAACCAGAGTGCTCGAAACCGACCTCATTCACAAAAAACTAATGCCATGATCCTGTCAGCTTTGGTGGCCATTGCGAAAAATAATGTCATAGGCAAAGACAATGATTTGCCCTGGTATCTGCCAGCTGATTTGAAATACTTCAAGAAGATGACCATTAACCATCCCGTCATCATGGGGCGTAAAACCTATGAATCGATCGGTCTTCCTTTGCCCAAACGAACAAATATTGTTCTGACGCATGACCCATATTATCTATCTTCCAATATTCTGGTTGCTCATTCACTGGAAGAAGCCATCGCCCTGGCATACGATCTGGACAATGAGGAGGTTTTTGTGATCGGGGGAGCTACCATATTTGAAAGTTGCTTTCCTTTTTTTGACCGGTTATATATCACGGAAGTTCATGCCGAGGTCGAGGGGGACACATTTTTCCCCGATTGGGATAAGGAGGAATGGAAGCTGATTTCCGAGGAACACCATTCCGCCGACAAGAAAAACGAATTTGATTACTCCTTCAAGATTTATGAACGAATATAAGCCCATCATTAACGAAGATTTTCTGCAATACCTTTGGCGGACACAGAAATTTGATCATTCCGGTCTTCGTTCCACGGATGGTGCCTCGCTCGAGGTGATCAGAGCGGGGACCCTCAATTTTGACCAGGGTCCGGACTTCATGGATGCCCGGCTACGGATCGGAGGTCAGCTTTGGGCGGGAAAGGTCGAGATTCACGTTCGATCGTCCGATTGGCACAAACATGGCCATGAAGGCAATCCCGATTATTTCAATGTTATACTCCACGTCGTGTACGAAGATGATCAACCGGTCACCGATCCCTACGGGGAAAAAGTACCTACGCTGGTATTGGGCCATCGCATTGATGAAAGCATCCTGGAAACCTACCGGTACCTCTCTTCATACCAGTATAATATGATTCCCTGCGAAAACCTGATTTCCAGCGTGTCGAAACTCAATATCACTTCCTGGAAAGAAAATATGGCGGTGGCCAGGCTGGAGGATAAGCAGCAGCAAATCGAAGAGGTGTTTTTATACAGCGATCAAAATTTTCAGGAGACTCTGTTTAAATTGTTGTGCCGGGCTTTTGGATTTTCAAAAAACAACACAGCTTTTGAATGGCTGGCCAATACTATAAAGTTTAAAATAATATCCAGGCATCTGGACAACCGGATGCAGTTGGAGAGCTTTTTATTTGGACAGGCGGGTTTGCTCAGCGATCAACTGACGGACGATTACCCTGCTGCCTTGTACAAAGAATATACTTTTTTGGCTGAAAAATATGAACTGGAGCCCATCGACCCTACCGTTTGGAATTATGCGCGTATGCGCCCCCAGAATTTTCCGACGGTCCGGATTTCGCAGTTGGCCGATTTTCTGTTCAATTACGGTAGGACCTTAATGTACACGTTGGACTGGCAGGAACTGGTTCAGAATCTCGAATGTCAGGCCAGCCCCTACTGGGATGATCATTATCGGTTCGGAGTGAAGACCGGGCAGAACCAGGTCAAAAAAATGGGACAGGCCAGTAAAGAATCCATATTCATCAATGTCCTGGTGCCATTTCTGTTTTTTACCGGATCCAAAAAACGGGATCAATCAATCCGTGATAAAGCGCTTTCCATCCTTGAAAATCTTTCGGCGGAATCCAATAGTATCATCAGGATGTGGAAAAAACTCGATGTATCAATCGATCATGCCCTCGATTCTCAGGCACTTCTGTACCTTTACAAGTCGTATTGTATGAATCGTAAATGTGCCCAGTGCCGGATAGGTCAGGCAATATTGATGAAATCATGATTGACACCTGGATTCTTAGAATTATTTTATTTCCGTTTACCCTGATCTACAGGGGCATTATAGCGATCAGAAGTGTTCTCTATGACGCAAATCTTTTGAAATCGGTGTCATTTGATATTCCGGTTATCTCGGTAGGCAACCTCAATACCGGCGGAAGTGGTAAGACACCCATGATCGAATACCTCATCCGTCAATTGAGTCCCTTTATCAAGGTGGGCGTTCTGAGCAGGGGATATAAACGAAGCACCAAAGGTTACCTCAACGTAATGCCGGATGCTACCTTCAAAGAAGTGGGGGATGAACCGCTGCTTTTGAAGAAAAAATACCCGTCGACAGCTATCGCAGTGGGGGAAGAAAGAGCCCTCGCTATTCCTCAATTTCTACAGAACTACGAGAACACCCAGGCCGTTTTGCTGGACGATGCTTTTCAACATCGGGGAGTCAAGCCGTACATCAATATTCTCCTCACCGATTTTGGGAACCGGTACACCCAGGATTATCTGCTACCTATGGGTCGTTTGCGGGAACCCAGGAAGTCAGCAGGGCGTGCTGACATCATCGTGGTGACCAAATGTCCGTCAGATTTGTCGGAGGATGGAAAACGGAAAATTGAAAAAGAGCTCAATCCCGGAAAGGGGCAGAAGCTTTATTTTTCAACTTTGAGATACCATACGGCTTACAATGCTTTCAATACGGAAGAAAGGATACTACTCAATAGTCAGACGGTTTTTCTATTGACGGGTATTGCCAATCCTGATTCCCTGGTCCAATTTCTCAAATCCAGAAATATGGATTATTTCCATCGAAAATTTTCAGACCATTACGCGTTTACCAAGCACGACATTGCTACGGTGATCGATTCGTATGAAAAAATGGACGGTGACAGGAAATTATTTCTGACCACGGAAAAGGACCTCGTCCGGTTGGTGCCACATCTTCATTACTTCCAAAGCAAGAGGATCGATGTCTATATTTTACCGATTGAAGTACAATTTCTGGGTAGGGGGGATGAGTTTATAAGTGACATCAAGGAAAAACTATTGAATTTCATGGTATGACAGGCTTGAGATTCCTACAACTTGTGTTATTGCTTTTATTGGTGATCCATTCCGGACGGGCTCAGGACAACCCCGTTCACCTGAGCCTTCATCAGTACGAACAATTGCAAAGATTGTCTGCGAAATACCCGATGGAAGAGAGCTTTTTTCCTTCCTTCCACACCATGAGCCGGAAGGAAATTGCCGATTTCGTGATGAAATTGCCGTTCGATTCTATGAATTCGCACGATCTCGATGCGGTCCGGTATATGGTGAATGAATTGCCCGAATGGTTCACAGATACTTCATTCCTGGCTGCGTATGAGGACCTCGTAGATCCCGGGTCCTCGCTTCTTGCCCCTAAGAAAAACGATCCCTGGCTCAATACTTTTTACCCTTATGCCGGGAATATGATTTTCGTCCGTAAAAAAGATTTCTTTTTGGCAGTGAATCCTATCCTGCAATGGAAGTTTGGGAAACAAAGCGATGGATATTCAACCGTTTTTGAAAACCGAAAAGGTGTGACGATGAGAATGGGCATCGACAACAAAATTTTTATCGATACCAAAATCGAAGATCTGCAGTACGGCCGGCCCCTCCATATTTTACAATACACCGACCGGTACCATTCGAGCCCGGGTTTTACCTTGTATAAGCGATATCAAAGTTCTGCGTTATCCTCATTGCGGGGTCTGGACGCTCTCAACGGGCAAGCGTATCTGACGGTTCCCATTGGTAAGTACGCGTATACCAGGTTTGGATATGGAAAAGATTTTTTGGGGAATGGGATCCAATCCTTACTACTGTCAGACTTTGGCAGCAATTATCTACATTTGAACTTCAACCTCGAAATATGGAGATTGAGATATCGGTATATGATCGCTGAGTTGACAGCGAAAAGTGGAAGACAGGTACCGGGTGATCAGTTGCTGCCCAAAAAGTTTATGGCCACTCATATGCTCCAGTTTAAATTGTGGAACCAGGCCCATCTTGGATTTTTTGAGTCCGTGGTTTTCAACCGGGATCAACAACTGGAATGGCACTATTTGCTGCCGGTGATATTTTTCAGAACTGTGGAACACGCCATCGGGAGCCCCGATAATGTGCTTTTGGGTCTCGATTTCAAAACGACTCTGTTCCGCCGGATGGAGGTATACAGCCAGTTTGTACTGGATGAATTTAAATCCTCCGAATTATTTGGTGGGAACCGATGGTGGGCCAATAAATGGGGTTTACAAATCGGTGCTACGATGTACGATCTGGTAGGAATTTCAAATTTGAATGGAACCGTGGAGTACAATACGGTTCGTCCATATACCTATTCCCACCGGGATTCTTTGGCGGTATATACGCATTACAATTCTCCCCTGGCCCATCCTCTTGGTGCCAATTTCCGCGAATATATCGGTCGCCTGGATTACACCCCGCACAAGGATTGGCGACTGTTTGGACTCCTGTATTTTCATCAGCAGGGTTTGAACCAGGACAACCTGAATTACGGATCAGATATACGATTAAAGAACAGTACTCGCCCAATTGATTATGGAATTCGTACCTTGCAGGGCGAAAAAATAAATGTCTTGGGATTACAGGCCGGAATTTCATACCATTTATGGCATGGAGCCTATTTGGATCTGAACCTGGGATTGCGACGGGAAGAACTGAACAATAACGCATGGGGTAGTGTTGCGTTCAGGCTAAACACTGCCAGAACCGGTATGTCAATTTTTTAGTATGGAAAATCATTTACGAACAATATTAAAGGACAGGATCATAGTTTTGGATGGAGCCATGGGCACCATGATCCAGGAATTCAGACTTGGAGAAAGTGATTTCCGG
>CALEIL010000155.1 GCA_937876435.1 uncultured Bacteroidota bacterium | reverse complement strand
GTCAAAAAATATTTTAAAAAACATTGATAGCTACTTAAATTTCCGCACACTAGCTCCTTTCATCATTAAATAGTTCGTACAAAATCTGCAAATTGGGCTCCAGGATTATCTCGGTCCTCCTGTTTAGTTTTTTATTTTCCTCGGTATCGTTGGGGGCTACCGGGGCATAAAAAGCCCGACCGGAAGCCGTGATCCTTTCGGGATTGAGACCGTTAGCGGTCAGGATCTGAACGACAGCGGTCGCTCGTTCGGCGCTCAATTGCCAGTTGCGAAATGGGGTCCCATCGGAGTCCGTATGCCCTACCACGTTGATCATAATATTGGGATGGTTGCGCAGAATTTCAGCGAACTGGATCAATGCCCTACGTCCTTTGTTGTCAATGACATTGCTGCCTTTGCCAAACAGTAGTTCCTGACTAAGGGATACGTATACCTTCCCTCGTTCTTCCCGGACGCTTAGCTCGCCCGGAGCAAAATTGCTGAGTGCCTGAGAAACGGTGGACTGCAGCGTATCCATCCGGATTTTTTGTTGTTGTGCCTGGTTTCGAAGGCTCATCAGAGATGCTTCCCGGCGGTCAATATCCCGGGAGAGGCTGTCCAGACGATTTCGTTGTTTTTCGAGATCTTTTTCCTTGGCTGCCAGTTCCCTTGAGAATGCCGCCATATCCTCCGAATATGTGGTGATCAGTTTATCTTTTTCTGCCAGGGCGTTTTCATAGGATTGGCGCAACTGTTCGTTGCTTCCCTGAAGGGCTGCGTATTTTTCTTTGGTCGAGGTCAGTTCTTTCCGCAGATCTTCCAGTATCAGGATTCGCTGTCTGAGATCGGCAATGGTGGCTTCCTGAAATTCGCTGGTTTTTTGAGATTCCACTAGTCGCCTGTCCGTAGATTGATACCTACGTTCCAGCGCCTCGTACTTTTTGGTAGAGACACAGGATGTGCTTAGCCATCCGACCAGCAACACCATAATTAGCAATTGTTTCAATGCGACCATAATTTTCCGACACAAAGATAAAATTTAATAATATTGTATGGAGTTAATCACTTTTTTATTTATGAAAAACGAAAATTACATACTAATTTTATTCTCAATTCTGGGTTTAACGTCTTGCCTTAATGGATCTGACAATTCATTAACAACCGATTCTACGGATTCGCTTGAAATTGCTTCGGGAGATACTTCCAATTCAGGCAAGGATCGGGCGATATCCAATCTCAACATCGAGGATTCCTCAAAGTATTATTTTTTTGTCGAAAATCCCTCCGGGACCATCGATTACCAGCGTTATAATTTTCATCAGAGTCAATGGCAGACCATACATTCTCCCATTCAGCAACCCTTCATGGCCGGACCCCTGAGCACCGGTCGAATCATCTATCAAAAGGATTTGTGGCGGGATTCTTCCTGGTGCTTCTTATATGGTAAACAACCAACACGGGGGATGGTTCTGGAGGTCAAAGCTCTGGCCCTTCTTGAAATCAACGATGATCCATCCAGGTCGGTCTATATCATGGTTCCTCAGGACCCCGCATATCAGATGCCGGAATGCAATACATTCGATGAATGGTTTACCAATTGCAATGATCAGCGCTTCTTCGTTCAATACTGGATGGAGCATCAGTTTACCCCCAGATATGTCCGGCGACTCCAGTGGAAACCCTTTTCCCTTCCATCAAACCTTCCTCTTTAGGACGGGTACTTCCTTGAGAACCAACTGAACCGTTTTGGGAATCCGCTCTTCAAACAGCACGATCTTACCGTTTTTCATTTCATCCACGATGGGATCCTGGTAATGCCGGATCGTAACCAGTTCCAGATCCCGCTCATTGATGATATTGAATTCCTGCTCGATCTCTTCCAGGAGTCTGTTGATGCGGTTGGGATTGTCCGTGATGCAGACCGTGAATGAAATGGCTGTATTGCGCATGAGATTGACCCGGATCCGGTGCATATCAAAGAGGGTAAACAACCTGCTCAGGTGGTGTTCTGCCACGAAAGATAGATCCCTGGTACTGATGGAGAGCATCCGCTGATTTTTTTTGACAACCACCACCGGCGGATACTGCAATTCTGTAAAATCCGAAACCAGAGTGCCGGGTGATTCAGGGTCTATAAAGGATTTGACCTTCAACGGGATGTTTTTATTCTGAAGCGGCTTGATCGTTTTGGGGTGGATCACCTGGGCGCCGTAATAGGTCATTTCGATCGCTTCCAGATAAGACAACCGATCGATCAGTGAGACGTTCCCAAACAAGCGCGGGTCGGCGGTCAAAACGCCGGGCACGTCCTTCCAGATCGTCATATATTCCGCATCCAGGCAGTACGAACAGATGGCGGCTGTGTAATCCGAGCCTTCCCTTCCCAGCGTGACCGAATGTTGATGATCGTCCGAGGCAATAAAACCCTGGGTAATCAGGATTTCTGATTTATCAAATGCCGGGATCACCGTTTTTTGGAATAACCAGGAAGTTTCGTTCCAATTGACCTGACCTTCCCGGTGCGTACTATTGGTCCGGATAATTTCACGTGCATCCTGCCAATGCAACTTCAATTTTCTTTTCTGACTCAGATAGGCCGCAACGATGAGGGTGGAAACCAGTTCGCCCGTCACTACGATCTGATCGTAGGTATAGTCATACCCCGAATTTTGAGGATCGAGCCGGTCGATAAATTCCTGAACGTTCGTAAAACAGGCATTCATCCGATCCAAATACTGATCCTGGTCCAGTTCGAGTTCCCTGATCACCGTCTGGCACGCGCTCCTAATTCGTTCCAGGCCTTCCCGCGCTTTGGGTTTGTCGGTCATCGCCCATTGGACCACTTCTTCGAGAGCGTTCGTTGTTTTGCCCATCGCTGAAACGACGATCAGCAACCGATGGGTATTTTGCGCTTCGATTATGTTTCCCACATTGCGAATTGCATTGGCATCTTTCACAGAGGCGCCACCAAATTTATATACTACGTATTGCGACATGATTTATCCTAACGGGAAGTTACATTTTTGCAAATATAAAATAATCTCCATTGAACGTTCGTATTCCTTACCAGAATGACGGATCGAAATGGACAGCAGACCCTGAAAAGCTATCTTGCTACGTACGATGGTCTTTTAGATTATTTTTTCTATCTTTCAATCCTGATCGAAAAATCAATTTTATGCTAAGATTATACGGAAGAATTCTATGTATTCTATTCATAACTGTCACCGGATATTCTCAAAAACCACCAGAACTTACCTCTTCTGAAATTTACCAAAAACTCGAAAAACTGGGCACGCTGGCGAACGTCCTCTATATCGCAGCCCACCCCGATGATGAAAACACCAGCCTGATTTCCTATTTCAGCAATGAACGGCATTACGAGACGACCTATTTGTCCCTGACCAGGGGGGATGGTGGACAGAATTTGATAGGACCTGAAATAGGACCTTTACTCGGTGTTATCCGAACCCAGGAATTGCTGGCAGCCCGCAGAATCGATGGCGGGAAACAATTTTTTTCCCGGGCGGTGGACTTTGGTTATTCCAAACACCCGGAGGAAACTTTTCGGATATGGGACAAGGAAGCCGTACTGCACGACGTGATCTGGGCCATTCGCAAGCTAAAACCCGATATTGTTGTCAACCGATTTGATCACCGGACGCCGGGTAGCACGCACGGTCATCACACCGGTTCCGCGATTTTGGGTGCCGAGGCATTTGACCTGGCCGCTGATCCTACAGTATTCCCCGAACAACTCCAATATACTGACACCTGGCAACCGACCAGGCTGTTTTACAACCTGTCCTGGTGGGCATTCGGTAGCCGGGAGAAAATGGAGGAAGCCGTGAAATCCAATATGTCGCGGGTGGATGTGGGGGTTTATTACCCATTACTGGGCAAGTCCAACAATGAAATATCAGCTTTATCAAGAAGTCAGCACCGGTGTCAGGGTTTTGGACGACTCAGTTCCAGGGGATCTGAACTGGAATATCTGGAATTCTTGAAGGGAGACAAACCGGCAGGTTACGACCCGTTTGCCGGCATCAATACTACCTGGACACGCGTACCGGGAGGGGATAAAATCAAGGAGTTATACGATCGGATGGTGAGGAAGTATGACTTCAGTAATCCTGCCTCCATCGTGCCCGAATTAATGGTATTGCGAAGCGCCATTGAAGACATGCCCGATAACGGGTTCAAATTGGCCAAACTGCAGGAGTGTGCAGAACTGATCCAGGCCTGTACGGGCTTGTACCTCGAGGTTAGGAGTAGGTCCCACCATCTTGTGCCGGGTCAGGAAACTTCAGCCGAATGGGAGGTGATCAACCGTTCCTCCATTCCGGTGAAGGTCAAATCGATCGAAATACTTCCACTCGACAAAGTCATCGACCTCCAACTGGATCTCAGCTCCAATAAAGATTTTGAAGGGCAGGTAGAATTTGTCGTACCTGAAGAGGCAGGACTTACCAACCCTTATTGGCTCAACCAAAAGCAGAGCCTGGGATTGTATCAGGTGGCGGATAAGAAAAACATTGGTTTGCCCGAGACCCCTGCGTATTTTAAGGCCCGGTTTGTGCTGGAAATCGATGGAAAGGAACTCACGGTCGTACGCGATGTCGTGCATGTAATCGGAAGACCCGATCGGGGTGAAATTTATCGACCCGTCGAAATCATACCTGCGTATACTTTGGAGATGCAGAACCCCATTTTATTTTTGCAGAAAGGTGAAACCAAGAAACTGGGTGTTCAGATACGCAACCACCAGTCGGGTATATCCACCGGGGATACGTTGACGCTTGTCATGCCTTCAGGATTTCATTCCTCACCGGAATTTTACATCCTCGATGGTCAGGAAACAGTCACCCACAGTTTTGAAATTACGGGGCCGGAAACGGACGCCAGAGAGGTAATCCGGGCGGAAGTCCATACGGCACACGGAAAGTCCTACGATCGCAGGATGACCACGATCGATTATGAACATATCCCCTTGCAGACCATTCTTCAGCCTGCGGAAGCCACCGTTGTCAGTCTTCAGATAAAGCCGGGAATCAGTAAGATAGGGTATATTCAGGGAGCCGGGGATGAAATTCCACGATTTCTGGCCGAAATTGGCATTCAAAGCGAAGAACTGAATCCGGCTTCTATTCCACATATCAATCTGGCCAACTATGAAGCAGTGGTTTTGGGAATCAGAGCCTTGAATACGGTGGATGAGATCGATGCTGCCATGCCCGATCTTCTCCGCTACGCCCGTGAAGGAGGGACTCTGATGATACAATACAATACCAATGGGGGATTGAGAACGGACAAATTTTCTCCCTTTCCTCTGGAATTATCACGCGAGCGGGTGACAGATGAAAATTCACCGGTCCGGATATTGGCGCCCGATCATCGGGTGATGACGTATCCCAACACGATCACTGAATCTGATTTTGAGGGGTGGGTCCAGGAAAGGGGATTGTATTTTCCGGATAAATATTCCGATGATTTTGATGCCATCCTGGCCTTCAAAGATCCGGGAGAGGATTTTGTGAATGGAAGTTTGCTCATAGCACCATACGGGCAGGGACATTATGTCTATACCGGGATTAGCTTTTTCCGGGAACTGCCTGCCGGCGTACCAGGTGCATTTAAGTTGCTGGTCAATATACTTTCATTGAATAAAGATCAAAATTAGGTCATAGATGGGCGGACAAATTTCGTGGTTGGATTGGATCGTATTGGGTGGATCGTTGTGTTTTATCGTCATTATAGGGGTTTGGAAAAGTCGAAAAGACAAAGAACTCGATGGGTTTTTACGGGGGGGAAACGAAGCCTCCTGGCTGACCGTGGGGCTCGGTGTAATGGCGACCCAGGCCAGCGCGATTACCTTTCTGAGTACTCCCGGGCAGGGTTTCGCCGACGGGCTGGAATTTGTTCAGTTTTATTTTGGACTACCGCTGGCCATGATCATCCTCTGCATCACTTTCATTCCACTGTATTATAAATTAAAAGTCTATACGGCTTATGAATTTTTGGAGAATCGGTTTGACCGGAAAACCAGAAGCCTGACTTCCTTCCTGTTTTTGGTTCAGCGGGGTCTGGCTGCAGGGATTACGATATATGCTCCGGCCATTATCCTATCCACCATCATGGAATGGCATCTATCTCTGACCTGCATCGTCATTGGAGTTCTGGTTATCATCTACACGGTCAGTGGAGGAACCAAGGCGGTCAATGTCACTCAAAAATACCAGATGATGATCATTATGGGCGGGATGTTTCTCGCTTTTTATCTGATCATCGATAAACTACCCGGCGATCTCACCTTCGCCAATGCCTGGGAACTGGCCGGACTCCACGGTAAAACCCAGGCGCTGGATTTCAGTCTGGATCTCAACAACCGATATACTTTCTGGAGTGGTATTACGGGGGGATTGTTTCTGGCGCTGGCGTATTTTGGGACCGATCAGAGCCAGGTCCAACGGTATATTTCCGGCCAATCGATCCGGCAATCCCAGATGGGGCTGATTTTCAATGCCATTTTCAAAATCCCCATGCAGTATTTTATCTTATTGACCGGGGTCATGGTTTTTGTCTTTTACCAATTTTACCAATCACCCTTATTTTTCAATCCGGCTGGTGAGGAAATCGTAAAATCCAGCGAGTACGCAGACCAATATGGGAACCTCGAGCAGGACTATAGCCTGATCAATGAACAGATTTCCGGTCTGTCGTTGGAGTATCTCAGAACCGGTGACCAGGCCATCGGCCAGGAAATCACGGAATTGAACATCCAGGGGAAAGCCATGCGGGATGAGGCCAAAACGATCATTTCACAGGCAGATCCGTCGGCAGAAACCAACGACAAAGATTACGTATTTATCTATTTCATTATCCACCACTTGCCCACTGGTGTCATTGGGCTGTTACTGGCGGTGATATTTGCCGCCGCGATGTCGTCCACCTCAGCAGAACTCAACGCCCTGGCCACGACCTCCATCATAGATATTTACAAACGGAATATAAGGCCTGGCCGTTCGCCCGGTCATTATCTGTGGGCATCTAAGGCCGCCACCTTGTTTTGGGGTCTTCTTGCTATTCTGTTCGCAACTTTTGGGACGTTATTTGAGAACTTGATCCAGCTCGTGAATATCATTGGTTCTATTTTCTACGGGACCATCCTGGGAATCTTTTTGGTGGCGTTTTATATCCGGTGGGTCAAAGCCAACGCTGTCTTTATCGCCGCCCTGATCGCCGAGTCGATCGTCATTTATTTGTATTTCACCAGTGATATCGGATTCCTGTGGTACAACGTGATTGGGTGTGGACTGGTAGTAGCGATGGCTTTGGTATTCCAGGGAATCAGTCAATTGAGAACCTCAGGCAATGGCGCATCTTAGGGGGTGATTACGGAGAGAAATGAATGCGC
>CALEIL010000154.1 GCA_937876435.1 uncultured Bacteroidota bacterium | reverse complement strand
TCCCATTTCACGGAAAACAACCTGGTCTTCTCCCCTTCCAGACCACTGAAATAAAGGATTTCTCCTTCCGGTCCAAATAACGCATTGCGCTCATCTCCGGGCATTGAGGTCACCTGCACGATCCGGCGGTGAATCTGATCAAAATCAATATTTACCCGGGCGATTGAATCCTCCTTTTTATCACCCTTCTGCCCTTTCTTACTTTCGTCCTCAAAAGTCTTTTCTTTCCAGTCTTGTTTTGATTTTTCCCAATCTTCTTTTTTCAGCCACACAAACCACACATCATCGTCTCCGTTGTTGCGGTTGGATATGAAAGCCAGTTTGGAACCATCCCTGCTCCATACCGGATCCCGGTCCGCGCGCGGGTGCATACTGACGTTGACGGCCTCCCCCTCTCCATCGGCGGATACGATCAAGACTTCCCTGTTGAAATCAAGATCGGGCTGGGAATAAGCCAGCCATTGGTTATCCGGTGACCAGGCAATATCGGTGGGCTGAGCCCAGCCATCGAGAATTGTCCGTTCGTTCTTCCACCCGCCGCTGGAATCTATATCGTAGACGACCAGTCGCCCGTAATCCACCACCATGGCTACTTTGGAATGGTCCGGGCTGATGATGAGCTGCATTTCGCGGGAACCGGGGGTATTGATTTTGGTGGTCTGGTCCCACTGATAACTTTCGTACAGGGTCGTAAAAGCAGTATCCCCCGGGGCCACCTGAAAAACGTCTTCCTGGCCCTGGCGATCCGAAATATACATCAGGGTACTATCGGTGTTCCAGATGGGATCGTAATCCTTCCAGGCATGACGGATCAGATGATTGGTCCGGGGGTTGTCCTTATCATTTCGCACGATAAAAATATCGCCGTGTGCTTCCAGTGCGATATATTTTTCATCCGGGGATACGGCATATCCAGTCACTTCTTTTTGGAGTGAAATAAAATTGTTGCGGTAGGAATAAAAGTCCCCGGGCAGGGTAAATTCAAGCGGTGTCACACCTCCATGGCTCAGGTCGATCGCCTGAAACTGATCCTGGCGTTCGACCACCAATCTGCTTCCATCTCCGGCAATCGAATAATCCCGGATTCCGTCGTCCTCAAAATTGGTAACGGCTGAAATGGTGCCTGGCTCCCCCGCGCTGGTCAACTCCACCGAATGAACGTTGTATGTTCCCGAGCGGGCGGATAGAAAATACAATTTCCCATCGTCCGTCCATTGGGGGTTGACATCCTGTCCTTCATCGGTAGTAATCTGGACATACCGGTCCGTGGCGATCTCATATAGCCAGATGTCCCTATTGGCGGGGCCGCGGTACTGCTCTCTGACGATCCGGCAATTCCCTCTCACAAACGCCATCCACCGGCCATCGGGCGACAGAACGGGTTCCGATCCCAAAGCGTCCATAAAGCGGTGAGGCGTACTTTCTCCATCGGGCAGGATTGTGATTTCATACTCTCGTTCGAGCTGCTTATAGGCTCGCGAGCTCGTAAAATATATATTCCCGGATGCATCTACCGACGGATCAGTATCGCTGGTGGAGTAATAGGTCAATCTTTGGGGATTTCCTTTCCGGACATCTATGGCCATCAGATCCGGGCTTCCAAACCGGTTGGTCGTAAAAATTACCCGCTGACCATCCCGGGTCCAGACCGGGCTTTCTTCGTAACTTTCATTCACGGTCAGTCGCGTGGAGCGGTTCGATTCAAAATCGTGCACCCAGATATCTCCCTGCCAGGAAAACGCCAATTGGCTTCCATTCTGATTGAGCGCAGGGAATCGGGGCAGTATCTCGTTTTGACTAAAAACAGGAAAGATCATCAGTAAAAAGGGGAAGAATAGCAGGTACTTTTTCATGGAGGTAAATCGTAAATAATTCAAAATTCCATAAAGATAAATAATTTTGAGTTTTGGAGAGAGGTTGTTTAATTTTGAGTTTTTAATTCTTAATTGCGGGTGCATGGGCAGCTCCGCAGCCCATGCAGTTGGGGAATGGGTCGCGGAGCGACCCATGAGTTGGTCGGCTACGCCGGTTTGTGCGCTTCGC
>CALEIL010000153.1 GCA_937876435.1 uncultured Bacteroidota bacterium | reverse complement strand
TTGTTGAGCAGGTTGGGAAGGATGAGCCCAAAGCCGGCGAGGGCTTGGGCCAGGCCCAGAGTTGCCACGGTGAGGATGAGGCGGGGGGCGTGAGCGAACCTGCGGATGATGATGAACTCGATCAGCGCCCCCAGTGCCAAGGCGCCTACCAGGCCGATGGGAAGGGCTACCAGGAAGGGCACGCCCGTGCCGCTGACCGAAGTCGCCGAGGCTCCCGCGACGGCGATGCTCGCCGGTGCGGCGATGGCCATCGTGTCACAGGGCAACCTGTCGACCGCGGATGGTTCGTATCCGAGATGCCTGATCAGATGAAAAATGACACCCTGATCGATGTCCCCGCTTCGTGAACCCATAATCAGTCCATCGGACGGGGAAAACCCCATGCTGTGATCGATGCTTTGACCGTCCTTCACCGCGGTCATACTGCAGCCATTGCCCAGATGAATCGTAATAATCCGGGAGGTGGGCAAATCGAGCGTTTCGATGGCTCTCCTGGACACGTACCGGTGACTGATCCCGTGAAATCCGTATACCTGGATGCCCTCCCGGGAATACAAATAATCGGGGATCGCGTATTTTCTTGCCACATCGGGGATGGTTCTGTGAAATCCAGTATCAAACACAGCGAGGTGCCTGGACCGGGGAAAAATCTCCTCCCCTACCTCGATCCCTTCCAGATTGGGCGGATTGTGCAGCGGAGCCAGGCTGGTAAACCGGCGAATTTCATCCTTTACCTGGGAATCGATTTCGACGGTCCCTGAAAATTTATCCCCGCCATGGACTACTCGGTGACCGACTACTTCGATCTCGTCTTTGGTCGCGATCACCCCATTTTCCGGATCCAACAACATTTCCACAATTTTGAGCAACGCTGCCCGGTGAGTCTCCAACTGGACCGTTTCCCGGAGTTCATGGTGATCTGAGCGTAGAACCAGTCGCTGAGATCCGGAACCAATGCGTTCCACCATCCCGCTACAGATCAATTTCTCAGCCGGCATTTCAAACAACTTAAACTTAAGAGACGAACTCCCCGAGTTGATGATAAATACTTTCATTGCTATAGTTTATAGATTCTGGGCCTGAATCGCCGTCACCAGTACCGTATTGAAAACATCCTCCACGGTGCATCCGCGACTCAGATCATTAACAGGCTTTTTCAGCCCCTGCAGGATAGGACCGATCGCCAGGGCTTTTGTTTCCCGCTGGACCGCCTTGTAGGTATTGTTACCGGTGTTGAGGTCCGGAAATACAAGGACGTTGGCCTGACCCGCAATCACGGAATCGGGCATTTTGATCTTTCCGATATTCATATCCACCGCTGCGTCGTACTGGATAGGTCCCTCCACCATGAGATCGGGCCGTCTCTGTCTGACCAGGGCCGTCGCTTCGTGGACCTTATCCACGTCCTTACCTACCCCGGAACTTCCGGACGAATAGGATAACATGGCTACGATGGGCTCCACGCCAAACGCTGCACTGGTTTCAGCTGAGGACAGAGCGATGTCAGCTAATTGGCCGGCCGTGGGATTGGTAATGATCGCACAATCTCCATATATGGATACACGATCCTCCAGACACATAAAAAACACGGAGGACACGGTCTCAATACCGGGCCTGGTCTTGATAAACTGGAGAGCGGGCCTGATGGTGTGCTGCGTGGTATGCATAGCCCCGGAAACCATGCCATCGGCATCGCCGAGATATACCATCATCGTTCCGAAATACGACACGTCCTGCATCGTAGTCCGGGCTTCTTCTTCGGTGATCCCCTTGTGTTTTCGAAGCTCATAAAACGTACGTGCGTAGTGATCCAGACGCTCCGAGGTCAGGGGATCAATGATATCCACTTTATCCGGATCCAATTCCAAATCAAGTTTCCGGATCATATCTACGATCTCAGTGCGATCGCCCAGTAAAGTCAGATCGGTGGCGTTCTCCTCAATCAAGTGTTCGGCAGCTTCCAGAATTCGTTCATCGAGTCCTTCCGGTAGTACGATATGTTTTTTCTCCGACTTTGCTTTTTTCAGGATTTCGTACTGAAACATGGCGGGAGTCACCACGTCGGTTTCGTAATCCAGCACCGCTTCCACGAGTCGGTCAGCATCTACGTTTGCCATAAAATCCTGGATCGAGATCGATATTTTCTCTTTATTCTCGGCGTAAATCTGGGATTGGATCATCCCGATCTGATTGGTGACCGCAAAAGTTCCCTCTTTCACCGAAATAATCGGTACCACATCGGACAGCCCTTCTATGAGTCGTATAATAGGTTCCTCCGGTATCAGTCCTCCCGTCAGCACAATCCCCGATATAGAGGGGTAGTTGGCCGACATATTGGCCTGTAATGCCCCCAGAATGATATCGGCCCTGTCCCCTGGAGTGATGACCAGCCCGTTTTCCTTGAGATATGGTAGATAATTGCGCAGTTGCATGGCTCCTACGGTATAATCACCCGCCTGGTTGTTGATATAGGAAGCACCAAACAGAACACTGGCATCCAGGGCATCGACAATTTCCCTGATCGACGGACTGGACAGGGAGGGATTCAGGGGAATCGCATCTATCAGGATCTCACCGGACATATGTTTCCGGAGCTCTGAAATGATCCATGCCTGATTTTCGGGTTGAACCTTATTGGCCATTACGGCCAGCACGTCCACGTTCTTATCCTCAAAGGAATCCACCGCGATCAACATAGTCCCCACGAAATCTTCCAGGGTTTTACCCACCCCGCTGTCGATTATGATGGCCGGAATTCCCAGGTTCTTCGCGCAGAGAATATTGACGTCGAATTCGATAATGGATCCTTCCCCGGTAAAACTGCTCCCCTCTACCAATACAAAATCAAAGAGCGCTTCCACCTCCTTGTACTTGCGGATGATAGTTTGAAGGATCTCGTCGTCCTGGTCCTCATTCTTCAGACGGATAAATTCATTGCGCGTGTAAGCGTAGGATTGTTCGTAGTCGATATCCAGGTCAAACCAGGTTCGGACGGTTTTGATGTGGTTGTCCCTTCCATCCGGGCCCTGCTGGTCTACCACCGGCCGGAAATACCCTACGCTGAGTCCTTTTTCGGTTAATGCGTGCATTAACCCAAGTGATGCGATGGATTTTCCACTATTGGGTTGGGTCGTAGCGATATATACCCCTTTGGTTTTTTTATAATTCATAGTGCGTATGGCTACTGTGATAACGGACAATACGAAGTTAGAAATAAAATCGGGGATGAATCCATATTCAAATAACAATCTGCCAATGTAAGGCGTGGTCGTGCGCATCGATGAAATTATCAAACGTTAAACCTCCTCCTTCCCATATCTTTGCATTATAATAAAACGTTAATTTGAAATTCCGGTTTTCCGAAACAGCGCTTTCGGAGCCGTGGAATTCGTTGGACCTTAGGCCTGTATATATATGAAACAAACCCTTACGCTCATCCCGCTTACCCTCCTATTTTGCGTTCAGATTTTTGGCCAACCCTACACGGACTACCTCGGCAGTGGTCATTCCCAGGGCATTACCACTCACTCCAGCAGTAATTTTCAGCCGGTAGGACGGGACAACCAGGCTCATATCGACAACACCATCAATGGTCAGGGTCTCGACGGACCACGGCAAGCCGCAGCACGGTTTCTGACGCAGGCTTCATTTGGCGGAAGTGAACTGGATATAGAACGCGTTCTGGACATGGGCTACGAGGGATGGATCGATGAGCAGTTGACCATTTCAGGACCTTCGATGATAGAAACCATCAGGCAAATTACGGAAGAAGCCCGCGAAATATACCTCAGCGATCCGGACAATGTTCCTGGAGATTTCTACGGTCCAGCCTGGTCTCATTTCCAGTATTCGTTCTGGCAAAACAATATCATGAACGAAGATATGCTTCGACAACGCGTGGCCTGGGCGCTCAGTCAGATCATGGTCATATCTTTGAGGTCAGATCTGGAAGGACGCGGGGAGGCTCTGGCGACCTACTACGACATCCTACTCGACAATGCCCTGGGGAATTATGAAGAACTGCTTCTGCAGGTGACGCTCTCTCCGGCTATGGGTTACTACCTGAGTCACTACAACAATCCCAGGGAAAATCCCGAGGAGAATATACATCCGGATGAAAATTATGCCCGGGAGGTGATGCAACTTTTCAGTATCGGCCTTTATGAACTCAACAACGATGGAACGCATAAAAAAGACAGCGAAGGAAAAGATATTCCTACCTACGACAACATGGATATTCAGGAAATGGCCCGCGTATTCACCGGTCTGGGACCCGGCGGCCTCTCGGACACCACCCAATGGTGGCTGACGGAACCCTATTTTGGCCTGGATTCATACTGGAATGACTATACGGTACCCATGGCTATGTACGAAGACTACCACGACCCGGGTGCAAAACTGCTGGTGGGAGGCACGACCCTGCCAGCCGGCCAGGCAGGGATGGATGATGTCCGGCAGGCTGTCCACGCGTTGTCCATGCATCCCAATGTCGGTCCCTTCCTTTCCCGAAGGCTGATCCAAAATATGGTCAAATCCAATCCCAGTCCCGGATACATAGATAGAGTAGCATCGGTATTCAACAACAACGGACAAGGAGAGCGGGGTGATCTGGGGGCCGTTGTCAAGGCCATACTACTCGATCCGGAAGCCCGTCTTTGCGAATGGATTCAGGATAAAAATCAGGGTAAGTTGCGGGAACCTCTGCAGAGATATCTGCACGTCGCGAGGTCTATGGATCTGCTCAATATCAACGGGAAATACTGGAATATCGGATATGACTTCGCAGAAGCCACCGGTCAGATTCCCCTCGCATCCAACAGTGTTTTCAATTTTTTCCTGCCCGATTACCAGCCGCAGGCCTTCAAAAAGAAGGGGGATCTCTACGGCCCCGAATTCCAAATTCACAATTCCAAAACCAGCCTGGGTATTATAAATCAGTACGTTCAATGGTCCCGACGATGGAATCTGATATATTCCTGGGACAACGTGGAACAAACCTACCTGGATTATATTTCCTGCGAGCCCATCGCCAAAGACCCGGAGGTGTTGCTCAATAAATTTGACATCCTGTTCACCCACGGTCAAATGTCAGATGGGAGCCGGAAAATCATCCGGGAGACCATGGAACGGATGAGACCGGGAAATCTGGGGGCGGATTTTCTGGAGTACCGGGTGGCCACCGCCCTGTTTCTCACCCTGATCAATCCCGACTTTGCCATACTGAAATAATAAAGACGACGAAATCACCTGAATCAACTTTCAGGATCAATGAGCACTACATGAACAGACGAAAATTTTTAGGGCAGTTGAGTTGCGCCACGTTGGGGTATACCACCCTTTACTCCTCTTTAATCAATCTCAGAGCTATCAATGCCGCGGCTCTGGCCGACTCTGCTACCGCTGCAGCCGGAGGATACAAGGCCATGGTTTGTGTATTGCTGTCCGGAGGAAATGATTCCTACAATATGCTGGTCCCCACCGAGCAGACTCACTACCGCACCTACCAGACTACCCGATCCAATCTGGCTATTCCGCGCAACGAGCTGTTGAACCTCCATTCTCCTCATACGGGAACGGGAAACTTCGGTATTCATCCGGGCATGTCCGAAGTGAAATCACTTTTTGATCAGGAAAAAATAGCCTTTATAACCAACGTGGGAACCCTGGTCGAACCTACTACCAGAGATCAGTTTTACAGTGGTAACCACCCGCTGCCACTCGGTCTGATGTCACACGCGGATCAGATCCAACAATGGCAGACGGGGTTGCCTCACCAGCGATCGGGTACGGGTTGGGGTGGCCGCGTCGCGGAGCTGGTGCAATCGATGAATTCCAATCAGAAAATATCGATGAATATTTCATTGTCCGAAACAAACGTATTTCAACAAGGAAACGAGATATTGGAATACGCCATCTCTCCTTACGGCACGACAGGTATTTACGGAGACGACAGCACCTGGGACCTGGATATTCTCCAGCACGCTGCCATGAACAAGATGCTGGACCAGCAATATCAGGACATTTATAAACGAACCTACGTCAACACCATCAAAACGTCCCTGAGCGCCACCAGGGAATTTCAGGATACGATGAATAATGCGCCTGAATTGGTCAGCGAATTCTCCGACAACTACCTTTCCAGGAGTTTTCAGATGATCGCCCGGGTCATCTCAGCCCAGGCAGATCTGGGTTTCGAACGTCAAATTTTCTTCGTCAATTTTGGTGGTTGGGATCATCACGACGCCGTGCTGGATAGCCAGGCCGAAATGCTTCCCATTCTCAGTAGGGCATTGGGTGAATTTCAGACAGCTCTCGGAGAAATCAATAAAGAACAGGAAGTCACGACCTTCACCATTTCCGATTTTGCCCGCACGCTGACGTCCAATGGAGATGGAACCGATCACGCGTGGGGTGGTCATACGATCGTCATGGGGGGTGATGTAAAAGGAGGCCGGATCTACGGAGATTATCCATCGCTCGAATTGCAAAACCCCCTGGATCTGGGCAATGGGATCATGATCCCCACCACCTCGGCCGATCAGTATTTTGCCGAACTGGCTCTTTGGTTTGGGGTATCCCGCAGCGATGCGATGGATATCTTCCCGTATCTCCACAATTTTTATAATCCACAGTCCGGCGGTCAACCGCTCGGGTTTTTAAATATCATGTCATGAAGAAATGGATGTGCTTCGCGCCCGTACGCCAAATGGTATTTTCCTTCCAATTTCTGGTCCTGGCTACTTTGCTGTGTTTTCCCATCCTTGTCCGCGCGCAGTGTTTTCCGGACCGGCACAACACTTCCTGGTCTGCTGCGTGGATGAGCTGCGAAACCGCCAGTAATCCAAACGAAAACCGGGGGCAATCCCACTGGGCTTATTACGATTTTGGGAAGGTTTACGCTTTGGCTGATATGAAGATCTGGAATCTCAACGAACCGGATCATCGCGGATCTGGTATGCGAGCTTTCGAGATCGATTACTCTCTCGACGGACTGTCCTGGGTTCATCTCGGTTCGTTTGAAATCGATCAGGCTCCGGGGACCAGTACGTACGAGGGGGAAGTTATCACGGATTGGGAGGGTCTTCAGGCCCGGTATGTGATCATCACTCCCATCAGCAACTATGGCGGACAGTGTATGGGATTCAGCGAGATCCGGTTTAATCTGGATGACGAACAGTATGCAACCGCGGCCAATCTGGAATCACAAATCGAATGTCTGACCGTCAGCACTTACCCCAATCCATACGTTGATCATTTCCCCCTGGAGGTGGATAGCGACTGCGTGGAACCCATCCGGTACAATATGACCAATGTCCTGGGACAGAGCGTGATGACTCATACTTTCCCCTCATCAGGCGGTGGTCAGAAACTGGAAATAAGAACGGATCATCTGCCGGCCGGCAATTATATCCTTCACGTGATCCAGGGCGACAATTATTTGACGAAATCCTTGATAAAGTTGAACCGTTAACTATACGTAATATGCGACTAAAACTAGCAATTGAACTCTCCGAAATTCACGATCCTGTAATTTTCCGGGAGTTGTGGGTACCTATGGGTCTCACGTTTGATCAGCTTCACCAACTGATACAAGCTGCAATGGGATGGGAAAGCCATCATCTTTATTCATTTCAGGAACACCCTGCAACCCGGTATTTTGCGGTGACATCTCCCTTCTCTGAGGAATTTGGAATCGACGCTACGAAGGTGATAGCGGATACCATTCTATTTTCAAATTTCAACATCAATCAGATGCTGTCGGACGATCAGCGAACAGACAAGTTGTATTATTTGTATGACTTCGGTGATAGATGGATGCATGAATTTTATGTGCAGGAGTTTGACAGAGTCGGTACAATCCCTGAATTGGTCACCGGGGCGGGAGCCTGTCCTCCCGAAAACTGTGGAGGTTTACCAGGATTTCAATATTTCAAGGATTATTTATCGGGTAAAATGTCAGCCAGGGATTACTTTGATCTCTTTGTTGCTGTAAATGTTGAAGATTTTGATGTGTTTGAATTTGATCCTGAACTGGCCCAGGAAAGAATCCGGAGAGCATGGCAAGAAATGGTCTCATAGTGCCACACTCACTCGCACACCATCCAATGTGTGACCCCGACAGGATTCGAACCTGTGACCTACTGATTAGAAGTCAGTTGCTCTATCCAGCTGAGCTACGGGGCCAATTTTTCAATTTGGAGCCACAAAAGTATAAAAATACGCAGCAATTCTGTACTTTTTCTGCCGACAAATTATTTACCGATATGCCGGATAATTCAACAAGGGTAAAAATCGAACCTTCCTGGGCCACGGTTTTGGGAGACGAATTCCAAAAACCATACTTTACAAAACTGGTTGAGTTTCTCAGGAAAGAGAGAGATCAGCGCAAAAAAATATACCCCAAAGGTTCATTGATATTCAATGCCTTCAATTCCACCCCGTTTGACCAGGTCAAGGTCGTCATCCTAGGTCAGGATCCGTATCACGGTGCCGGGCAGGCGATGGGGCTGAGCTTTTCGGTGCCCAGGGATATCCGTATTCCGCCCTCTCTCCGAAATATATACAACGAAATTCACCGAAGCTGTTCTTTCCGGATTCCAGCCCACGGAGACTTGTCAGCATGGGCCAGTCAGGGGGTGTTTTTACTCAATGCTGTTCTGACCGTAGAAGCCGGACGACCCCGCTCTCATGCAAAAGCGGGGTGGGAACATTTTACCGATGCGGTCATTCAAAAGCTCTCCGAAGAGCGCCAGGGTCTGGTTTTTCTGTTGTGGGGTAATTTTGCGCGTCAAAAACGGAGCCTGATCGATGAGAACCGCCATTTGATCCTGGAGAGTGCTCACCCTTCCCCGCTCGCGGGAAATAGATTTCAGGGAAATAATCATTTTTACGATACCAACGAATATCTTGTAAAAAGTGGCCAAATACCCATAAATTGGCAGCTCTAAAACAATATATCTGATATGAAATTTTTGATCACCTTTATCGTAGGAGCCCTGGCCGTAGGGATTGGAGCATTTGGGGCCCATGCGCTGGACAAGATAATGGATAGCTACGGAAAAGAGATTTTTACCACTGGTAGCCGGTATCATTTTTACCATACTTTACTGATGGTGGGAATCTGTCTGATCATCATGAACAGGGGCAATCACCCACTTTTGAATACGGCCTGGTATTTTGCGCTGGCAGGCATCATCCTTTTCTCTGGTTCCCTGTATCTGTTGGCCACCCGGGCCGGACATTCCATACCGTCAGGAATATTGGGTCCCATTACGCCGATCGGAGGGGTATTGCTGATGACTGCCTGGATATTGCTAGCGGTGTATGCGTTGAAAAACTTAAATTAATTTTCTACCTTTACTTACATATTAAGGATACCCCGTACGTTTTGGGTATAACTACCGAATAGCTTTTCAATTGAATAAATAACTCAGACCATGATGAAAAAGCATCTGTTTTTATTTTTTGCCTTATTTCTGGCATTTGCAATGGAATCCCAGGCACAGGATTATTCGCGTGCGATCGGGATCCGGGGTGGATTGGGAGCCAACGTAACTTACAAGCAATTTGTAAGTTCTCAGTCTGCGTTCGAATTGCTGGGCGGGTTCTATTTTGGGGACGTGTACGCCAGTTTGACGTATGAAAAACACAACGAATTCACCAACGATGTAAGGGGACTGACCTGGTACTGGGGCGTAGGTGCCTCGGTATTACTTTCTTCCGGGGGCATTGGAATCGGGGCTTTGGGCGCCATTGGTCTGGACTACGCGTTTGGAGATATACCGCTCAATATATCAGTAGACTGGATGCCCCACGTTTATTTGATCGGTGGCCGGGGCTTTGAACCAGGCGGTGGAGGATTCAGCATCAGGTATATACTGGAGCGCTGAGTTAGCAGCAGTCAGCTAACAGCTCTCAGCCGTCAGCTATCAGCTTTCAGCTTTCAGCTCTCAGTTCTCAGCTCTCAGCCGTCAGCTATCAGCTAT
>CALEIL010000152.1 GCA_937876435.1 uncultured Bacteroidota bacterium | reverse complement strand
ACCTCCATCAGGTACGCGATTCGGTCCGGGTGTTCGTTGACGATGTCTGGAAGGGTGAACTCGGTCACCGTCACGGCTGGTTCGCCGCCGGTTAAGACGAATTTTTGATAGTAGTACATATCGTCGAAGTCCATGGCGATCTCGGCATAATCCACCTTCTCGCAAACCCCGCTGGTCGCCACGAGCTTGACCTGGCCGACCTGGGTAGTGTTTACTGACGATCCACTTCCGATGAGCGCGTACATCGATCCAGTCCATTGGTACCATTTGTAATCGACAGCGCCCGGAGCGTCAATTGCGCCAGCGTAGAGCGTGTAAGAACTTGCGCCAGGTATCACGGCCTCAATAAATGCTTTGAAAGCCACGCAGTTACCCATTACCAAAACGTAACCACCCACTTCACACCCGTCCAGCGTAATGTAGCCCCGGTACACCCCTTGTTCGTCAGGGGTAATCGTTTGACTTGTACCGAAGTTGGCAATACCCGACGTTGTTTCCTTCTCCCACCTGTACGTTGGGGTGTCCGATCCGGTATAGCTCTGTTCATTAATCGTATATGTCCCATCTCCATTATCTGTAATTGCCACTTCAAAAGCGCATTCGTTAAGTATTTCCACGTAAATAGTCGCTTCGCCTTCGCAGCAAATCCCTTCACCCTCGCAGTCTTCACCGTCAATTACTTCAAGACGATAAAGCCCGGTTTCGGTTGGTTCAAGCTCGGCGCCTGTATCACCAAGTACAGTTTCGGTGCCCACATCGTCAATAAATACCCAGGTGTAGGACGGATTACCCTGACCTGCGATAACTTGCGATGAAATGATCCCGAATTGGTAGGATAATACCACCGTGAATAGTGAGCATATATCCTGCACCATGATTGCATCCACGTCCTGACATCCCCCGGCTTTTGTCGCTTCCACCCGGTATATCCCGGATCCGGCCGGCACGACCATAGACACATTGGTGGCTACTAACTGGAACACACCTGATCCGGTCGCATCGTAATACCATCGATACCCCACATTGCCAGCTGGTCCGCCAGTGGCGTCCGCCGTGATCGCATTGCCGTCATATGTCAATGTCAATTCAAAGTCATTACAGGGATCTTCCGGGTCAGGCTCCCCGGTGCCATCCGGTGGGCAGGGGTCTTCGAAAGGGGATCCGGCATAAGCAGAACCGCAACACCCGGTAAGTTCCAGATATTCCAGATCCTCAAAAGAAACGGTCACAATTGACGTTTCAAAATCGGTTGCATTTTGGGCTTCGGCAATCTGAAGGTTGGTTATCCGATTTGCTCCGGAACCCGGACCGCTTGCCCTACCAAAATACAGCTCATCAAACCCCTTCATCGCTTGCAGCCATTCCAGCGCCTCACTATCTACCTCGGCATCGAACGAAAATATCCGTCGCTGCACCCAGAGGGATCGGGTGAACGTCCCGGCCTCATCCTCAATTCCCTCTTCCACATTGACGTACTGCACGGGATTCATAAGCACGTTGAGCAGCAGGGTTTCGTAAGGTGCTGAATAATCGCAGTTGCTTATGCCTTGCAGGACGTAATTCCAGCAATCGCCAGTCGGGTAGACGTCTATCTTTGAATTCCCGGCTAAGGGCGCGTTAACCATTTCGATATCAATCATGAAGCAGATTTAGCGTTAATATTTCGGATGGCTCGTCGTAGGTCGCTGACTCCACCGCCCCCCATCCAAATTGGGTTTTGACCAGATCGTCAGGGGAAAACTGGTCGATTTCGTCACAGCATATATGGACCTTCACATCCTTTTGGCTTCGGTTTTTGGGCCGGCCTATGAATTGAGTGTTTACCCCATTCATCAACCCGTACATTTTCTTTCGCTTCCACCGGTGGACGTATCTAAATAGCCAGTCCCATGATAATACCCCATTCACATAGCCCGTTTGGATGCCTTCAGGGGCGCCCCGTAGGATCACGTGGTCAACGGTTGCCACCAGCGCAAACCCATCATCCTGCACCTTATCTGGGGTTCTGATCATCTGGTCCACGTTGGTTGAAATGAATTGGACAGCGTGAAGTATCTCCTTATTTTCGTACTGATCGACACACACCCCGGTGTATTCGATTGTGCCGTTATCAAAGAATGAATTTTCCAGATCATCCATCCACGAGAATCGTTCAAATTTTGGAAGCTCTTCTTTTTTATACTCGAATTTTCCCCGATGTTTGATTGCATATTGCAAATCCTCACGGGTGAGATCCAGCATGAATTTATTTTCAAAATAGCTTACGTGCTCGATTCTCAACACCCCTTCATCCAGACGTATTTCAAGGTTGAAAATGGTTTTCAAGTCCTCCCAGAGAGCCTTTAATGTCATTTGTTTATTGGTTCCCAATTCATCCGGATTGAGCGTTTTGGCGTCGATCTTGTCAAAAAGTATCAGTTCCTGAGTGTTGTCAGCGGCATAGTCGTACGCTATGTTATCCGGCTCGGTCCCGTCTGGGTTAATCCCGAAAAAGTTCGATACGATGTTGTAATTGCAGCCCTGGTTAATTAGGCTTTGTAGGACGTCGTTAAGATACCGACCATTGCCGATAGCGTTCATATACCCGTAATTCTGAAAGACAGACCCGTATGTTCCTGGGATGGCCGGGGTTTCATCTACCAGAAAAGTTTCCACCCTCCGATAATAATTGCCACCTTCCTCTTTCCACCCCCCATCGGTTGGTACGCCGGATCCGACCCATTTCTCTCGTATCCATGTCGTTTCGATATGCAGGGTGCCCTGTAAAGGATTTTCGAACAATCCGGTATTGCCGGTCCATGTCATGTAAGTTGACAGGACGGAGAACTGCCCGCCGTACTGCTCGACCAAGTTATCAGGTGGTGGTAGACAGTTGGTGGCATAGAAGAAATTAATACCCCCATTTCCGTTGTCGATGACATTGAAGAACTGATTTGGGATGTCTTCATTACAGGTCAGCGTTTCGATTTGGCCTTCAAGTCGGACCGCGGTTACCGGATCGCCCAGGTCAAAGAAGTTATGTTCCCGCTCCCAGTTATCTACCAGGCACGATAGGCCATCCAATGACCGGGGTTTGATCATCACTTCACACTTGTCCACGTCGTACTTGCCATCGATGATCGACAGATAGCCGTTGAAAAATTCAGTCGTACCACCCCCTTTGCAGACCTTATCAACTTTTAAGTTGATCGGCTCACATATTTCTTTGGATTGCACGATCTGGTACAGCTTATCGAAGTCGAAGATATTTTCGCCGGCAAGGTTTTGAAGCCTCAATTCTGAGGCTAATTCCTTAATAAAGAATCCATCTTCTTTACGCCAACCCCATTGGATCGCTCCGTTGGTGGGTTTGAGTTCGCCCAAATCTGAATTGAATCGATATTTATCCTTAATGGCCATGACGCAAGTATCGGACGCCGCCACCCGCTGTGCAATCACAGGGTGTAACTATGGCAAATGTTAAATAGTGTTAAAGTTTGAAAAAACTTGCTGATTTATTTGGTGTATCAAATTTGATACCGTACCTTAGTATTATCGAAACGGGGGATATTCCCCGGATAACA
>CALEIL010000151.1 GCA_937876435.1 uncultured Bacteroidota bacterium | reverse complement strand
TAATGAAGTGTAGAGAAAGATCCCGATCAAAAATCTGATTTTTCATAATATTATTTGAAAGTGTCTCCGGAGTTGATCCAGAGACACTTTTTTTTTCAGGAACGATCATTGGACCTTTCTATAATCAAAAGTGCAAATGCATAACTACAAGGCCATTGGTATAAACCAGGCCATCAAATATACCCATCCATTCATAGTTGATTTCGGGAACGAGGTACAAGTTTTTCGTTGATAGTCAATGCTTTCTGCACGTCCTTGAATCTGGGATCCAGTGAAAAGAAATTCACCAGTTTGACGGATCCATCCTTCATATACAAGAACACTTTGGAATAATTCGCATTGACATGATTGACCTGGGACAGATCCAGTCTTTGCTCAGGACCGGAATCGAGTTTGTAATATAATTCCGAATTATCCCATCGAATATAATATTTCGATTTTTGTTCCTGATCCAGGTAAAGAAGAATCATGAATGCACTCAGGATAAACCAGAAAACAAAACTCCAGTCCCGGACGTCAAAACGGGCGCTATGGCCCACCACCAGGGATTGCGTTAGCTGGAAAACACCGAGTAGGAAAAATCCAATGATCAAAATCAAAATGACCATACGAATTCTTTTGTGGAATATGCGCGGTCTGATAATGTTAGTTTCCATGACAAAGATCATTTAAAGGTAATCAAATGACACCCGGTAACACTATACGGGTGTAGTACCCCCAAAAGATATGAAAAATAAGTGTGTTTTTATAATATTTAACACTTAATATGGCAATATATCTACCTTGTCTTCGTAAAGCTCATTTGATTTCATCGGATAAGTGGTAAAGGGGTACTCAAACCCACTGCACAGTGATATAATCACATAACTTTTATTGAAGAATTTACTGCTGTATTTTCGGTCGATATTGGCCCCCGTCACTATTTGCTCACTTCAAATTTGGGAAATGTTTCCGATGCCACTACCGTGACCATCGAGATTTTCCACTCGCCGTCAATCTTCTGAAGAATCCTTTGCTCGTGAGACATATCGCCACTCAGATTCTGGCGATAGGTCACCCAGGCTACAGGACCATTTTGCATAATCTTAAGATCGCTCCGCTGTGAGTAAAACATGTCTCCGTTGCCCACGTTTTCGGTGATGATGGGTCTCATTGTCCGATCAAGATCTGCCCAACTGGTATAAAAATGATGGACATTGCTGCGGACCCATTCAAAATAAATATCGTCGCTATGAACCCAGCAGTTTTTCCAGTCTTCGTATTCACCTACAAAAAATGAACGCGTTTCTTTCTCGATCACCGCCAGAATGGCCAGATCTTCTTCCGAATTGTTATCGGTCTGACTCCAGACAGGAAGGACGATTGGCAGAATTGCGAACAGGAAAAGTAATTGTTTCATAATGTTTAATTTTATTGACCAGGTCATTTACAAATACATTCAAAAAACATTTCCCTGAGATTGTTAATTTGTTAACAGTCAGCGGTTCTGGATTCGTTCCAAAATGTCAGACTATTTAGGGGGATTCCCAAAAAAACCTGTGCGTTGGTTCAGAATGGATGCCTAATATTAAGCAAGCGTAAAATGGGTCGAAATTTCAAGGCCGGTCCAACATCCGGGACCAGGTGCTTTTGAGGACTTCCTGACTGTATCCCAGCCGATACATTTGATATACAAAAACGTTGGCGAGCTGAACCCGAAGGTAGGATATGCTCCGGTACTTTTGGGGCCGCACCCGTATTTCATTGGAAATGACGTCAAAATTTCCGATTCTCCTCAGTCGATCCACAAGATCAAAATCTTCCATAATCTGCAAGGATTCGTCATACCCTCCGAGTTCTTCAAAAGTATGGGAAAACAAAAAAAGACTTTGGTCTCCCCCACCCGTCCAATTGATCTTAAATCGGGCCATGTTCCAATTGAGCCTGGTCAACCACGGACCATTGACAAATCTCAGTTTGAAACACCCCCCCAAATTTCCCTGAAGCAGGCTGCTATAAATATCTTCTATAAAAGTCACCGGAGGGGTCGTTTCCGGATCAAGAAAATACAGAATATCCCGGGAGGCTTTTCTGGCTCCGTAATTCATCTGCGCTGACCTTCCATTGGGATGACCAAATACCCTGACCGGATACTCCTGAGCGATGGCTACCGTGGAATCCTCACTCCCTCCATCCACCACGATTATCTCAGCTCCCCGGCCATAATGAACCAAATGGGCCAGGCAATCACCGATGCTGTCCTCGTGGTTGAAAACCGGAATAATGATGCTAATGAGGGTGTTGTACTCCACTTCCTGTGAATTTGGACCAGTTAGGCATTTAAAAGGCTTCCAAGATAGAAAGATAGAATTGAAAATTCTGGCCGTATGCCACGTCCGCCCGGATATTGACACGGTTCTCGTGGTCTACTATATACCGCAGTCCCATACCACCTGCAAATTTTACGTCCCGGTTGTAATCTTCAAAATCAAAGACATCGCCTACCGAAGCAAATGGAACTATGAAAAAACGTCTCCATATCGGCATACGCAATTCAGACTGGACAGCCCATAAATTCTGGTTTCGAAAGCGACCTTCAAAAAACCCTCTCATCATTTGTGATCCACCAAGCAGAGACAAATGATAAAACGGGATTTCCGGGCCACTGCGAAATGAAGCCAAAAACTGATTGGCCCAGATTATTCCACCTGCTACATTTTGAAAATTCCGGACATCCAATTGCGAAGCCGTGAAGGTGTAGTCAGAGCCCCAGAATGGATTGTAAAAAACGGATTTTGCGGAGGCATACCAACCTTTGATAGGGAAAATGGTGTGATCCCGACTATCGTATTGCAATTCCAGCCCTACCCCATTTACATATCCTCCTTCTATCCCTGTGCTCTGGAGCCGGGCCAGTTCTCCTCCTTCTTCCAATTCAGGTTTTGAATATTTATTAAAATCCGCCGGGATCCCTATCCTCCAAAATCTGGATAAAATATAGCGGGGAGTGATTTCCAGACTGGGATAACTCATATCATATTTTTCTTTCCGGGCATCGGTCATCCGATTTCCGATCCCCCAATACTTATACACGTATTTGTAATATCCGGCTTCCCCTTCCAGTTCCCATCGTTTTTCGGGGTGGTACAGGTTAAAATTGAAGGTCGACAAAAACTGCTTCCGTAAAGTATAGATACCTCCTAACTGTAAAGTACTGGGACGTCGCCTCAGGGAATCGAGATGAAATGTGTACGAAGCCCGAGCTCCGAAGGCCCAATTGGTTTCGGGTGTAAAATACACGACCGGAACCGGCACAAAGGTATGACCGGATGATAAAAAGGATGGAGTCACCGACTGCCCCTCCGCCTTGTGCAAGCTAATCCCAAATATTGCCAATATCATCAGAAAAAAGCAATTATCTTGTTTGAGACGAGGGTCTCCGAATCGCATGAAATTGCAGAAGAAGGTTATATATTTGGACCGTGCAAACATGAGAGTGCAATATAGTGTATCTCAATATATAATTTCTAACCGATTTTACAGCCGGAAAATTCACCGGCTATTCATAATTAGTAACAAGAAAATGAAAATATTGGTCATTGGAGGCGGAAATATGGGACAAACCTACACCCAAAGTTTTTTACGATCCCATATCGCCAGCGAGGAAAATATGATGATTCTCGAAAAATCATCTGAAAAAGCGGAACAACTGGCAAAATTGAACCTGGGGACGATTCACGGGAGTCCGGATACTTGTATCGAGGGGGCTGATCTCATCATATTAGCGGTCAAACCGCAGGATTCACCACAGGTATTTGAGCAGATCAGGGGTTTGCTCGCAAAAGATCAGATTGTCCTGTCCATCATGGCTGGTGTAACGGTACAAACGCTGAAGGAATCATTGGGGCTTGACAAAATAATAAGGGCTATGCCCAATCTACCCTCCCAGATCAGTCATGGTATGACGGTATTCACATCTACCGATCAGGTGAGCCGGGAGGAATTGGTCTCCGTTCAAAATCTGCTCAATACCACTGGCAAAACACTGTATGTGAGTGATGAAAGTCTACTTGATTCTGCCACCGCTATTTCTGGAAGTGGTCCTGCCTATGTATTTTATTTTATGGAGTCGATGATGGAGGCTGCCGTCAAACTGGGATTTACAGAATCTCAGGCAGAATTACTTTCCTGGCAAACCTTTCAGGGTACCGTGGATCTGTTTCATAAAAATGACTTTTCCTGCCGGGAATGGATCCAGCGCGTTTCGAGCCGGGGCGGCACAACGGAAGCAGCCCTGAAAACATTCGAAGATGAAAAGATAAAATCAGGAATTATCAAAGGAGCCGTGGCGGCTTTTGACAGGGCGAGGGAATTGGGTAAAGAATAGACCCCCAGATCCGCATTTTTATTGATTCATATCATTTTCCCAACGCGGAAATTTTTGATTGGCCATCTTTCACAAGGAACGCAAAAGTCCTGAAATAGCCCTGTATCTCTTGGAATCGACCATGGATTGTCACTGATCATCCTGGGTATGGGTCATGTCTTGCACAGGTTCATGATCCGGTTGCGCAGTTCCAGTAGTTCGTTTTTGGTATTGTTGGATAAATTTTTCCAACGAATCCTCTCTTCCCACAATTTCACCTGATCCATCCACAGAACCGCGACCATACTCAAAACCGGCAGCAAAACAGGAAAACTGAATACCCACCACCCCATAAAAGGAGACGCCAAAATCATCCAAAGTATAATAAATAAAGGCACAAAAACTAAAAACCCGGCCATTCGAAATCCGGACATATATTCATCTTTCTGATTCAAACGCCTTTGTATGGCAAAGGAAATCCAGTAAATGGGACCCAGGAATATCCACCCGATCAATGCGAGAGGAGTCATCAGGATCCACCATGTTTTGGACCTGTCTGATACTCTGTACCCTATATCCGAAGCACCTGCAGATTTGAGCTGGTCGTTGTAAAGCTTTGTTAGATTCCGAACCTCATTCCAACGTTCCTCCGGCATCCGGTTGATATTTTCTGCGATGGCGTCGAGGTATTGAAAAAATGAAGAATTTCCGTATTCAGCGACAGGATACGACCGGTAACTGAGATCATGAGCCGCCAGCAGCAGAAGATCATTGGCCACATCCAGACGGTCATCGTCGGCGATATGAATCATCTGGGAATTCAAACCCTTGAATATCTGTTGGGTCAGTGAATTGATGCCCTGGCGTTCATCCGCTTCATAAGAAGCAAAATATTTCCTGGTGGATATGGGATCGCCTACCTCTACCGCCACCACAGAGCGCGGCCGTGGAGAATGTTCAAAATTGACAGCGACGGGTACGATCCATACGTCTTCGATTTCCCTGTTCTGTAAGGCGCCAAACGCAATCCGTGCAGCCCCCTTCTGGATAGGCCTCGTTTGTTTGATATGTTTGGTACTGCCTTCGGCAAAAATGGCGATACAACCTGATTTGGCGAGCAGATCGAAACAATAACTGAATTGTTTTTCATTTTGCCGCATGCTCGAAAAGCCATCACGAAATCGGTAAATAGGCAACTGATTGGTTTGATCAAAAAACCATTTCACCTTGGGATTGACAACGTCTCCCCTAATCAGAAAATGAAGTTCTCTGTCCAGGTGAGTTGCCAGCACGCAGGGCTCCGTAAACGCGGATGGATGGTTTACAGCCAATAAGACAGGTTTGTCCCGGGGAATCTTGTCCTGGCCGTTCACAAATATTTTCTGATAGTATCCCTGGAGCACGATCCGGGTAGTTGGTCGAAGAATGGTATATAACATCCGGCGAATTAATTAAATTTACCCATTTATGAACGTAAACTTAGGTCTTTTTGAATAAAAAGGAAAGAATACCTGCATTATTGATCATCGGGGGTCCCACAGCCTCCGGCAAATCGTCCCTGGCGGAACGACTGGCAATTCAATATGACTTCCCCATTATATCTGCGGATTCCAGGCAGATATACCGCGGATTTGATATAGGGACAGCCAAACCCTCCCGGGATATTCTAAATAGGTTGAAATATGAAATGATCGATATTCTGGACCCAGATGAAGTATTCTCGGCTGGCAAATTCGCTGAAAGGGCGGCTCTATTGATCAACGGGAAGTACAGGGATGAAAGGATCATTATTATCACCGGTGGCACTGGTTTTTACCTCACTGCCCTCACCGAAGGTCTGGCCCAAATACCAGAAATTTCCCCCGAAACGGACCAAAAATGGAATGAATTACTGGAAACACACGGTATCGAAACCATTCACAAGAAAATGGAATCAACAGACCCGAAGTTTATGGAAAGGGGCGACATATACAATACCCACCGGTTGCTTCGGGCGGCTAAAATAGCCGATCAAACCGGCCGATCCATTTATGATTATATCCCTACCTCAGTCCTGACCCTGGACCACCCGATGGCGTATTTTGCGATCCATCATGAACGGGAACAACTTTATCACAGAATAGATCAGAGGGTGGATGACATGGTCGAAGACGGACTGATCGAGGAGGTCCAGTCATTAATGCGGTACCGCGATTGTCCGGCGATGAGAACGGTCGGCTATAAGGAACTCCTACCCTATCTCGGCAATCAGGTCAGTCTACCCGAAGCCCTCGAGAAAATCAAGCAACACAGCCGCAATTATGCCAAACGGCAATTAACCTGGATGAGAAAACACGGAAAATGGACGTGGATCGATCCGGATGACACGCAGAAAATAGAGGAATGGATAAGGTCAATGACGTATGAGGAATGAGGAATCAATGACGAGTCAGTAACGAATGAGGAATGAAACTCGGTTCATTGTCATCCACACTGCATATTTCCTCAAATAAGCATTGGATTTACATCTATTTCACTGTGCCGATAATAGCTCCCGTACATTCTCCGGTGGGCGGCCGATGACAGCCCGATCTCCTTCGATCACTATCGGACGCTCGATGAGGATGGGGTGCTTCACCATGATCTCAATCCATTCTTCGTCGGTCAATTCGGTGCCTTTATATTCATCGATATATAATTTTTCTTTTTTTCGAATCAAAGCTTCTGGTGCTATATCCAGTTTATCCAACACATCCCGCAGCTCGTCTTTTGAAGGTGGATTTTCCAGATACTTCCTGATCTCAAAATCCACCTGGGCATCCTGGAGGATCTTCAGCGTCTGCCGGGATTTTTGACACCGTGGGTTATGATATATTTCCATTATATATAATTTATTTATCTTGCCGCCAAAATAACAATTTTTATGACAATCTGGAAGCAAAACGTAACAATTGACGGCCTTAACAGCTTGAACAAAAACACTATGGGTGCAGCAATTGGACTGGAGTTCACCAGCATTGGAGAGGATTATCTGGAAGCTACTATTCCGGTGGATCACCGCACCGTACAGCCCATGGGACTCCTGCACGGGGGAGCTTCGGTGGCTTTGGCAGAAACTCTCGGGAGTATTGCCGGAGTTCTTGTGCTGGAGGACACAGACAAACACAGCGTCGTGGGAATTGAAATCAATGCGAATCACCTTCGGTCCGCGAAGGAAGGCCTGGTTACAGGCCGGGTCACACCCATCCGGATCGGCCGCACGGTCCAGGTGTGGAGGATAGAGATCAGAGACGAGAGAAACCGCCAGGTGTGCGAAAGCCGGTTGACTACTATGGTAATAGATCGATAACTATGATAAAAAATTTGATATTTGACCTGGGAGGAGTTCTGGTCAATTGGGACCCGATTTATTTGTACCGAAAAATATTTGAAGATGAGATCCAGGCCACTGAATTTCTGGGGACAGTTTGTACATACGAATGGAATCTGGAGCAAGACCGGGGACGTCCGCTCCGGGAAGCGACCGAGTTAAAGATCCGCGAATTCCCTGAATTCGAAAATGAAATCAGAGCATACTATGATCGCTGGGTGGAAATGTTTCAAGGCACGATCCAGGAAAACGTCCGAATCCTTCACCAATATCTGGAAAGTGATGACCATCAGGTTTTTGCCCTGACCAACTGGTCCAGGGAAACTTTTCCTATAGCCACAGAATTGTTTCCGTTTTTCGGTCAATTTCATGGCAAAGTGGTATCCGGCGAAGTAGGAATTATCAAACCTGATCCGGCTATTTACCAGATTTTACTTGACAAATACGATTTGGTGCCGGAGCAAAGCGTTTTTATCGACGACAGAGAGGAGAATGTGGAAGCCGCCAGGAATTTGGGGATCCATGGCATCCATTACAAATCATCCCTGGTTTCCCTGGAAGAAGAACTCGCTCGAATCACCTCCTGAAAATGTTCCGCTGATGGACTTGACAGGAATGACCGCCAATCCGTTTCCAAATCCACATCTGCCAGAACAGGTAATTTGGAGAACCTTAGGTTTTGCTCCCTGATCCGGTCAACGGTCTGGTCAAGGACTTCAGAGGTGGACCAGTGAATGCCGTGGAATATATCCCGGAGACTTTTCATTCCCAGGGCGTAATAGCCGCCGTCATAAGCCGGGCCAATCACCACATCGGTTTGGTCAGAATGCAGCAGATTTTCTGCTTCCAAAAGGGCTCGTCGATCCAGATACGGGCAGTCCGTTCCAATAATGATAGCGCCTTGACTGGTCGTCAGGGCGTCCCTAAAAGCCCGGTACATCCGCATACCCAGGTCCTTTCCGGATTGCACCGTGGTTCTGTATTTACCCGAGCCAAGATCAATCTGATTCTGGTGCAGATAGCCTTCATCAATATAATCGGAAAAATAAAAACTACATGGAAGACCAGTCTGACGTACTACCTGGATCGTGTAATCGCACAATTCCCGGTAAATACTCATAGCCTTTTCATCCCCCATGGTATGGGCCAGCCTGGTCTTGACGTGACCTTTTTGAAAGTTTTTGAGAAAAACGATTATTTCAGTTCGATTCACCGTCGATCGTTTTTCAGATAGATCTGCAGACTGCGTTTCCGGGCCAGATACTCATATTTGGCTATAAGAAAATTGATCTCTGCATCTTCTTTTCTGTTCTGTGCATTGATCAATTCAAAACTGGTGGCAGCACCGACATTGTAACTCAATTCTATATTATCAAAAAACCGCGATGATGCTTCCAGGGTCTTTTCAGAGGCGAGATAACTTCTGTAGGAAGATTTCAAATCGGAGATATTACGCTCCAGTTCTTCTGTCACCACCTGGACCTGCTGCTCTTTCGCCAATTGTGCGGATTGATGGTTGATCCGGGCCTGTTCTACGTTGGCCTGAACGCTACCCTGGGAATAAATGGGAACAGAAAGCTGCAGACCAAATCCAAGGCCCCAGTTGTCATTGAGTTGATTCCCGTACGGGATCGGTTCAAAGCGAAAGGTTGGATTTTCAAAACCTACACTCACCGGATTGCCGTCAATATACACGGTCTGGTTGGAAATATTAGTGCCTGTGGGTATCGAAGTTCGTCTGGCGGTGGAAAAATTGGTACTCAGTGATCCTCCGAGAGATAAACTTGGATAATATTGGGTTTTGGCTATTCCGATTCCCAGTGCTGCGCTTTCTACCCGTACGTCGGCAGCCATCACTTCGGGAGATACGGCCAGCGCTCTTCTTCTCAAATCAGGAAGAGAGAGCATCTCGATATCATTGGGACCTATTTCACCCGCTTCAGGTATCCGTACGTCAATCTCTTCTTCGACAGGCAATCGAAGCAATTGCTTGAATTGTAGTTTGGCCAGATGGTATTGATTTTCGGCATCGATGAGTTGCTGCTGGGAAAGAGCCACCTCTGCCTGGATTTCAAGCAATTCATTCTGGGGTTTGGAACCGGCGTTCACTTCGGCGGCCACCCGACTTTCCTGTTCCTGAAGTAACTGAATGTTTGCCGCTGCCATCGTGGCATTTTCTTTATTGAACAAGGTTTGAAAAAATTGCTGAACGACCAGAAGCTGGACATCCTCTTCGGTTGCTTCTACTTCCAGCCTGGCCTGCTGGAGAGACAGTCTAGCATTTTGTACGCGTTTATGAATCAGTCCACCGTTGAACAGTTGCACACCGGCGTTGATATTAGCGCTTTGATTGTAGTTGCTTTCCGTGGTGAAATCATTGGTGGTAGGATCTATGGTCCTTCCAATGCTGTTGCTCAGATTACTGGAAAAACTCAAAGACGGAATTCTTTGCTGTTTGATGGCTGACAAATCTACTTCTGCCCGCTGAGTCTCATACCGGGATTGGATGATTTGGAGACTGTTTTCAGTGGCGTGTTGCATGGCACGGTCGATCGTCCATACATCCTGGCCAAAAGCAGCAATTCCGGATACACCAAAAAAAAGGAGGGCTAAATATTTTCTCATAGATCAGATTTTCTTATACGTGAATTCCGAAACAAATAAAGCTTTTTGATGCATACCAATGTAAACTTTTCTACCAAATCGCTCGTGATCCGGATAGAATGATTCCTGTGTCGGTTCCAGCATGAACCCATTTTTTATCTTTGCCTGCACACACTTCCATTAATGGGGGGTATGCAAAACATCCCTACGGAATGTTCCGGACCCGGTGTGCACCTCCACGGATTTTAAAACGTAGGGATTGTCAGGAAATAGGATACGATCAAACCGACGATCACCACTACCGCAAAACTAAGCAATGTTCCAATCAATATATACTCTGTCTTTTTGTGGTGGAGTCCACGAGACAGGTCTCCAAAACGAAATATGGATTTAGCTCCGATCAGGAAACCCAGGGCAGTGTACTGTCCGATCAGGATGAATGTCAATGCCAGAAATCGCTCCAATTGGCCGATAGTTCGACCTGCCAGAGGGAGCCCTTCATCCTTATGGTGTGATTCGATATAAACCTGCCAGTCCTGGGTCGATAAATCCACAAAAGCAGCGGTGGGATACAGCACGAAGTAATAGCCCAGCGCTATGATGAGTAATTTTATCAGTTGATCGGGAGTTTCTGCTATCCACATTGAATTTTGCACCCAGGCAGCCACCAGAAATAATATTAAAAAATGTCCGATCTGGTCCCAAAGAAAAACCAGACCGCGTTGTAAGCCCACTTCATGCCATTCCTTTTCGATGTATTTCACGTAATATATCTTAGCCAGGTCGAGTACCAAATGTCCCATCGCTATGATCAGGGCAGCTACCGTTCCTATGACATTCCAGGTGCCCGCAATCCAGACGATGACCGTCAGTGCCAGCAAGAAATGGATCAGGACATGGTAATATAGGTAGGGACTGCGCCACTTCCGCCGGCGTTTTTCATCTACCCAGGAAAGGGGTTGGAAGGTAAAATCACCCATGAAATGAGCGACCATCAGCAACACGATGAGATTGAGATCAGGGAATATCATGAATCATATTGTTTTATAATGGTTTTATATCGTTTGATCGTTTGTTCCAGTACCGCTATTTCTGCCCCCTGGATTCGTTGATTCACTGCAGATTGGGAAATACCCATCAAATCTGCCATTTCGGTCTGGGTCAGGTTGTTTTGAAAGTAGACCCAGGCAGTACGTGCTGAATTTATGGTCCATACCCTTTCCAGAACAATATCCAGGTATCTACAGATCAAATACATCTCATCGTTGACGTCCTCCCAGCCCGTCTTCACCTCGATAAAATGATCTTTTGGCAAGGCATCCAGCGTTCTGCCTGACCTTTGAAAAGCAGGGCCGTTGGATTTACTTATCTGATCCGCTCTGTAGGTCACCTCTCCTATTCCTATCGCCAATCTGCAACTCCATGAAAGAAGAGGTCCGGCTCCAGGATCGGAAGCAACCCCTCCCTTCAAGGCAGCCTTGATCATCAATGCACCTTCCATTCCATGCTCTGCCGGCAATAAAAACTGAAAACTATCGCCCCGGAAAGATACAAAATCTCCTTCATGGAGCCAGGCTTTTTCCTTCATGTAACCGAAGGCCCGACTGAGATTTAGTTCAATTTCGCTAAACAACCGGGCATCATCGGCATCCTGTTGGGCCGTAGAACCGACGATATCTCCTGTGATCACCGCAAACATATTTTCAGGTTTTACCATTTGCTACAAAAATTCTCTTCAAATATAAGCCAAATACTTAATAATCCAAGATTATAGGTCATATATCTTATAATACATGTTTATAAGTTATTTGACTTATACATCGTACGAGATTCAATCCGTGGTAAATACGCTGAAGCAGTCTATTCCAATCTCATTTTCGAGCCCGAAACATCTACAAAAACCACCAATACACCAGTCAAGCAGGACAAGGTAGAATTCCACTATTGCTGAGATCCAGTTCTCAAAATTCAAATAATTTGATCTGTTCGTGGAAATTAATAATAATTTTGTATAAATTTCGCCCCGATCTTAACAGAATCAAATTTACAAGATGGAGATGCCTGATAAAAAACTGTATTGGAAACGAAATATCACATATCTCGTAATACTCTTGAGTATATGGTTTTTAGTATCCTTCGGATTTGGGATTATATGGGCAGACGACCTGAACCAGATTCGATTGGGAGGCTATAAACTCGGGTTCTGGTTTGCACAGCAAGGTTCCATTTTCTGTTTTGTACTGATCATATTCGTATATGTCCAGTTGATGAACCAACTGGATCGTAAATTCCAAGTTGATGAACAATAAACTTTCAACTCCACTATCATGACGGATAATCTCTGGACGTATGCCTGGGTAGGTGTTACATTTTCACTATATATTGGTGTAGCTATCTGGTCAAAAGCCGGTTCCACCAAAGAATTTTATGTAGCAGGTGGCGGGGTATCTCCCCTGGCAAATGGGATGGCTACGGCGGCAGACTGGATGTCGGCGGCTTCGTTCCTGTCCATGGCCGGAATGATATCATTTTCGGGCTACCTCGGTTCACAATTTTTGATGGGATGGACGGGTGGTTTCGTATTGCTCGCTCTGCTGCTCGCTCCCTATCTCAGAAAATTCGGAAAATTTACCGTACCGGATTTTATCGGAGAACGGTATTACAGCCAGACCGCCAGGGTCATTGCCGTGATTTGCGCCCTGTTCATATCGTTCACTTATGCGATCGGACAGATGAAAGGGGTAGGTATTGCGTTTGCCCGATTCCTGGAGGTCAAATTTGAAACGGGAGTCCTGATCGGCATCGTCATAGTCATGTTTTATACGGTCCTGGGAGGGATGAAAGGAATTACCTATACACAGGTGGCTCAATATTGCGTCATGATTTTTGCATATCTGGTTCCAGCGATTTTTATCTCCCTCTACGTCACAGGAAATCCCATTCCCCAAATGGGTCTCGGAGCCAAACTGGCGGATGGTGCATGGCTGCTCGACCGGCTTGACCAGATCCATACCGACCTGGGATTCAAAGCCTATACGTCGACCGATGTCAACCGGCTGGATATGTTTTTTGTTACCGCCGCACTGATGCTGGGAACCGCGGGACTTCCCCATGTCATCGTTCGCTTCTTTACCGTACCGCGCGTAAAAGATGCCCGAATATCGGCAGGCTATGCTCTGGTATTCATCGCATTGTTATATACTACAGCACCTGCTATCGCGGTTTTTGCGAAGACCAATCTGGTGTCCACCGTACAAAAGACTCCTTATTCGGAAATGCCGCAATGGTTTTCCAACTGGGAGTACACGGGACTATTGAATTTTGAAGATAAGAACCAAAACGGGATGGTCGATTATTACAATGATGAGAATCCGGAGTATGCTGCCAGAGCTCAGGCGGAAGGACTTCGCGGTAATGAGTTGACCATCGATCAGGATATTATGGTATTGGCCAATCCCGAAATCGCCAACCTACCAGGCTGGATTATCGGGCTCGTAGTGGCTGGTGGTCTGGCGGCTGCCTTATCCACCGCGGCCGGACTGATGTTGGTTATTTCCACTTCCATCTCCCACGATTTGCTCAAGAATTGGCTAAAACCAAATATTTCGGAGAAAAATGAACTGTGGTCCGCGCGGATAGCCATCATGGTTGCCGTCGTGATATCAGGCATAGCCGGAATCAATCCGCCAGGATTTGTGGCAGAGGTAGTGGCGTTTGCGTTTGGACTCGCGGCTGCTTCATTTTTCCCTGCCATCGTACTCGGGATTTTTTCAACCAGGGTCAATATGCAGGGTGCCCTTTCTGGTATGGTTGCCGGGATTTTGTTTACGGGTGGTTATATCCTCTACTTTGCCGTATTTGGATATGGCACCGAAGAAGATTACCTCTTTGGGATATCACCCAAGGGTATCGGGACCATGGGAATGTTACTCAATCTTGCGGTCACCCTAATAGTTACTTATCTGACGCCTGCCCCTCCGCAAAAGATCCAGGACATGGTTCAGAGTATCAGAATACCGAGAACATAAGGCCGGAAATTTTGATTAGATTTTGATCGGGAATCCTGCAGAAAATGGATCTGAACGAAAGTGCCAGAGGCAGGCACCGTGCTGCAAATCCGTATATATTACCCAAAGGTATGTCTTGTTGGATCTATTAGCCAGATTCGTGGTGTGAAATGGACCCTGAATCACCGGTTGTTTGCCCTTGGACTATATTCATATTTTCAAAATCTCTACCTACTCCTGGTCCCTCGTACGGAAATAGGTTGCCAGATAAATCTGATGCTTCAGGGCCCCCATGGCAGATAGAGAGGACCCTACCTGCTACGACATTGGCCATAGCGCAAACTTGCCATATTCCATTTGCAAAATAATAATTACTGA
>CALEIL010000150.1 GCA_937876435.1 uncultured Bacteroidota bacterium | reverse complement strand
TCGGATTATCCACCGCTTACCACCTTCAAAAGCGTTTTCCGGATAAACGGATTTTGATCCTCGAAAAAGAAAAGACGGTGGCAGCCCACCAATCTTCGCACAATAGCGGCGTGATCCACAGCGGTATTTATTACAAACCCGGCAGTTTGAAAGCCCAGAATTGCACAGTCGGATACCAGAAAATTATCGAATTTGCGCGGGAACACAACGTACCATTCGATATTTGCGGGAAGTTGATCGTATCGACGAATGCGAAAGAAAATGAAGTTTTAGGATCGATATACGATCGGGGTGTAGCAAATGGTTTGACCGAACTTAAAATGGTTTCCAGGGAGGAAATCAAGGAAATCGAACCTCACGTAGTGGGAGAAAAGGCGATTTGGGTACCTCAGGCTGGCATTATCGATTTCCCGGCTGTGGCTGATCGTCTCAGGCATTTGTTTGTGGATCAACAGGGGGGTATACTCCACCTGCAAGAAGAAGTGGTGGGGATCAGGGAAGAGGAGAATGGCGTGTCGGTGGACACCTTGAAAAAAAGCTACAGCAGTCGCTATCTGATCAGCTGTGCAGGACTGCACTCGGACCGCGTCACTAAATTGTCCGATCAGGGGAACGATCTGAGGATCATACCCTTCAAAGGCTGTTATTACAAATTAAAACCGGAGAAAGAATATCTGATTCGCAATCTGGTTTATCCGGTGCCGGATCCTAAGTTTCCGTTTCTGGGGGTTCATTTTACGCGGATGATCCGCGGGGGAGTGGAAGCTGGTCCCAACGCCGTCCTTTCCCTGAAACGCGAAGGATACTCGGGCAGAAGTGTTTCCCTGAAAGATACGATGGGCACTGCTACATGGCCCGGTTTTTGGAAAATTGCCCTCAAATACGGAAAAACCGGGATGGGAGAAGTTTACCGCACCGTATCCAAGAGGGCTTTCACCCGTGCGCTGCAGAAACTGGTTCCTGAAATCACCATGGAGGATATCGCCGAAGGGGGTGCCGGGGTAAGAGCCCAGGCGTGTGACCGGAATGGGATGCTGATCGATGATTTTGACATCAAGCGAATCGGTAGAACACTGCACGTACGAAACGCCCCCTCGCCGGCCGCTACCTCTTGCCTGGCCATAGGACAGAGCATTGTGAATGAGATGGTGGGGATGGTAGACAGATGAAATATACCCAAGCCGATTTAATTTGACCGGTTTCTGGGCGGAAAAATCGCCGCTTACTTCATCGAAAATACTCGCCGTAGCTACGGCTATGTCTGCCAGCCCACCCGAAAAAGGTATTTTTCGGTTCCTCATCGATCGTACGTGGGTACGATCGATCCCGTCAAAAAAATTGACGGGATTACATTCGTCATCTTCGTCATCGACGATTTTTCCAAACCCATCGAACCCCGGTACCCGTACCCAGGCGGGCACGGCGGGCAAGCTGGGCCCGTATGGGCCGGACAAACCAAAACGTCCCGGGTATAAGAGTGACAAAATAAAAAAAAGCCCTTCGGAAATCCGAAAGGCTTTTAACATTCCTATCGTCGTACAGGCTTTAGTTCGCTGCTGCCGGGCTTCCCACCAATTTGACTTCGATGTCAAATTCGTCATATATCGCTTTATCGCCCAGATTTTCAAAGAATGACCCCGAACGGTATCGGATATCGTATTTGCTCCGGTCCACTTTGATCGCTGCGGTAGCTATTGACATGCCGTTCTGTTCGACCATGGTGGTTTCGAAACTAATCGGATTGGTGATGTTTTTTATGGTCAATTGACCATCCACCTTGTAAGTTCCCGCCGTTGCTGAAGGGGTCACTTTACCAATCCTGAAGGTAGCTCTTGGATGTTTTTCCACACCAAAAAAATCTTCAGATTTCAGGTGGCTTTCCAGCTTACCCCGGTACTCCCCCTCCAGGTCAAGGACTGAAATTGAAGGCATATCGATCACAAACTGTCCTCCGGCGAGCTTGCCATTGGTCACGATAAGTTCTCCTGATTCAATATTAACCTGGCCGTTGTGCTGACCGGTCACTTTGTACCCAGTCCATGAAAGGCTGCTCTTTTCCGAATCGATTATAATTTTGACGTTTTCTTCGATCGGATCGTTGGTTATGGGGTCTGTATGGACGTTGAGAAACAATCCATTGAATGCGAATAATAAAGCTGCAATTTTCAACATATTCAAAAGTTAGATTAAGTTAATAAAGAGTTCAAAACGCTTAGTCTGGATAAAAGTTTTCACACCCTTATTGTTTAACAAAATTTTCTAAATAGTTGAACAAACCCGAATCCAGAGGATGGAATACTCTGCACATGCCGCCAAATCATCTCATTTCGGACCGCATCAGCTACTGCCTGAACAGAATTGCCAGCGCTGGATTTTGTCAGTATGTTCTTGCGGTGTGTGCGCACGGTGCCTACTGAAATAGAGAGTTTCCGGCTAATATCCATATTGGATAAACCTTCTGTAACCAGCCGGAGGATTTGCAACTCACGATCGGAATAATTGTTTTCAACCTGCCTGTTCCCTGAAGATTCACACCTGGGTCTGACATTGAAATGGATGGGCCATCCATTGAGCCCGACCATGGACAATTTTCGATTATTGAAATTGGTGATATGATGGATTTCTGAAATGCTTCCCAAAACTTTGCTTAACCGACCCTGTTTATCCACAGAAACCGCAGGCCTGGTGTAATACCAGCCGAAATCCATTTTCTCCTTTCATCCGGTATTGAAATGAAGCTTTGAAAAGGGTGAGGTCTCCCGGCTCAATTCTCCGCAATAAAAAATCAA
>CALEIL010000149.1 GCA_937876435.1 uncultured Bacteroidota bacterium | reverse complement strand
CATGTTTACAATAGAACAAGTTAAAGCAGCCCATAGTAAGGTTAAATCTGGTGCAGATTTTCCAAATTATATCAAAGAAATCAACGGGGAACTCTAAACGGTTTCCACGTCCGGGTGTTGAATCAGATAATTCAACCAATGCCTGGACAGAATGAAAGATTTTTCCCACCCATCTTCGGTCACGATTGACCTGTTTCAGGATCTGATCCTGAACAGGAAGGATATCGTATTACCAGGGCACCATCGTCTGGAATTGCTCATGAACAATCCTCACTACCTGGTCCCCGCCCCTCCCGATGCCAGACAGGCAGCCGTCGTGTTGATGGTTCACGCCAGCAATGGTATCCCCTCTATCCTGTTCATCCAACGATCGGATCACATCAATGATGATAAACACAGGGGGCAGATCGCGTTTCCGGGAGGCAAAAGGGAAGAAAATGAGAGCCTTAAGGAATGTGCCTTACGGGAGATGCAGGAAGAGATTGGAATTAATTTGCCCATAGATCATCCGACTCAAAAACTCTCTCCCCTTTACGTATCGGTTAGCAATTTTCTCATCCACCCTTTCGTAGCATTTCAGGAAACTCTTCCTACATTACAACCCAACCCGGAAGAGGTGGCTGCCGTCATCGACAGCCCGTTAACCGACCTCAAAAATCGCTATGAAATCCATCGGAAAGATATGAGTATACGGGGTGCCTTGATAAAGAATATCCCTTATTATGAAGTAGGAGGTCAGACATTGTGGGGGGCGAGTGCTTTGATTTTCGCTGAATTTTTGTACCTTTTAGACCAGTAACCATAAAAATGCAGCATATGAAAGCAATTACAATATTGATGTGTTTCCTGGTTCCCTGGGCATTTCATGATGGCCAGGAAGGTATTTCATCAGACTACGTCGCGCCAAATAAGCTGATGGATACTTCCAGTCAGGATGGTGTGCTTGAAAATATAAAACTCCCTCCGGGATTTCGTATAGATTACTTTGCTGAGAACGTGGAAAATGCCCGTACGATGGCATACGATCCACGAGGTATCCTCTACGTGGGAAGCAGGAATGCAGGACACGTGTACGCGGTCATAGACCGGGACAAAGATTACAAAGCTGATGGAAAAATCAAGATCGTGGAAGGACTCAAAATGCCCAATGGTGTGGCACTGGATGGAGACGATCTGTACGTTGCTGAATTGAGCCGGATTCTCAAATTTGAATCCATGGGTGAACAATTATTAAATGGAGCGGTGCAATTTGAATATGAGGTGATATACGACGGCTATCCCGACAAGACTCATCATGGATGGAAATACCTGGCTATTGGGCCGGATGACAAACTCTATGTCCCCGTCGGTGCTCCCTGCAATGTTTGCGAATCAGAAGAGATTTTTGCGAGCATTACCCGCATGAACAAGGATGGTTCCGGAATGGAAATCGTTCAGAATGGTATCCGCAATACGGTAGGATTTACCTGGGATCCCAGCACCAATAACCTATGGTTTACGGACAATGGCCGGGACAATATGGGCGATAATCAACCCTTTGACGAACTCAACGTTGCTACCGGGGTAGGACAGCATTTTGGCTTCCCTTACTGTCACCAGGGTGATATTCCTGATCCGGATTATGGGGAAGGGAAAGATTGTTCCCAATACACACCACCAGCACTAAATCTCGGTCCTCACGTCGCTGCGCTGGGTCTTAAATTTTACACAAGCGATCAATTCCCGGAAGAATATCGCAATAAAATTTTTATAGCAGAACACGGGAGCTGGAACAGGTTGAAAAAAATAGGATACCGGATCACCATGGCTACCGTCAATGGGAACGAGGCAAGTGATTATCAGGTATTCGCTGAGGGGTGGTTACAGGATGAAACTACCAAAGGCCGCCCCGTCGACATTCTGATTTTGCCCGATGGATCCATGCTGGTTTCTGACGACCACCACAACGCGATATATCGGATCAGTTATGTAAAATGATGAGTCTCATCGTCGGTTTAGGAAATATGAACACAGATCTCATTTCATCCCGAAATTGGAGTCCTCTGTTTCATTAATACCTGATGCTTTGATGGGATATCTTGTCAGATCGATGAAATGACTGAACGCAATTCCTACGCCGCATGCGTGGAGATCTAATGTGGTAAACCCACATTCGGTGAAGCAACCATGACCGTACGAAATTCCAGCCTGCCTGGCTATTTTTAAGGTTGATATTGCCGGCAGACACAGGCTTGACAGAAATCGATCACATGGGCGGAGAGGGAACCCAGCTTACCTGTATGGGTAAGTGACGGGTAGCTCATTTTGGGAGGGAGAGGACATAGCCATAACGAGTCTCGCCTATTCGCCGGTATACTTTCAATATCCCTCACCGGTTTACATAAAAATACCTGATCCGGCAGACCGTTCCTGTACTTTCCGGGTGATGTTCAGAGCTTAACTCGATCTCCAGTGGATGTTCGCCTTCCTCCAGACCGCTTGCCAGCGTATAATACCACGGAAGGTGTAAGTGGGCGCTCCAGCGTGTGAACAGGTTCTGCGTCCGCCAGGATCCTCCATCGATCCGATATCGTAAGACGCCTGCGTCAGGTCCGGCAGCCACGGCAATACCCACCGCTCGTCCACTGAAAGTAAACTTCAGCGTTTTTCCGGGTGTACCGCCGATCAACATCGGCACTTTCGTATAATTTTGTCGGGTACCGGCTCCATCCTCCGGCGACCAGGAATTCACGTAATCCCAACCCGTTTTTTCCATTTCCGCATCCACTTCAACCAGCACTCCGGCGTCATAAGAATCCGGGTCCAGAGGTGGAGGAAGTATTGGAGAAGTGAATGATTGAGGGTCTTCCTCAGCCATCTGCCAGGCTTTATCCAGAAACCCAATAATAGACCGGGCATAAATCCCCTGTCCGAAAGGGGATGGATGCAGATCTTTGAAATCATTTTCCCAGGTAAATTCACCGGCATCGATGCGATCCGTCACTTCCCGTGCCAGGTGGATAGAGGGGATATTGTAATGATCAGCGACCTTTTCGTGGTTCTCAATGACAGCAGGATTATTTCCCTTGCGATAATCGTCCATTTTATCCGGATCCACGAAATGCATGATAACAATATCTGTGGTAGGGCTAGCGTACAGGACATGTCGTACGATGCCTTCCATCCCCCGGATCTGCTCTTCCGTACTTCGCCCGTTGGTTGCATCGTTGACCGCGGCTTCTTCAAACAATAAATCAATCGGTCCGTCCGCCAGCACATCGCGATCCAGTCGAAATGCAGCGGGGGTAGTGCCCATGGAGGGTATTCCAGCGGGAATAAATTCAAATGCCGTCATCGGAAATCGTCTTTCCAGATATTGCATCACGCTATCCCGCCATCCGGAATTGTGCGTGATGGATCCCCCCAGAAACGCCACGCGTGCTTTTTTTTCGTTTTCAAATTTCCAGTAAGCGTGGTCCAGACCTCCTCTCATCTGATAATAAGGATCTGACTGCAGATTTGATTCAACAAAATTACTTTGCGCACTCAAAGATACTGATCCCACTATAGTAAAGACCAATAGATACCACATCACGAAGCAGATTTCAACTAATATAAATTTTCTTTCCATAACGGATCGAAAGATAAGAAGAACTGGGAAAGATAAAATACTGTTCGAAGCATCAATGTATTAGCTTCCTACACACTCTTCTCTATTCCTTTATTTCCCGGATTTTTTTCATAACCTGCTCGACTAAAAGATCACACCTTTCGTACAGGAATGGAAATACTTCCACGCCATCCGTGTTCTTTATAATTTCAGCCCTGAGCCATTCTTTGGCCCGGAGTAACCGGATCTTGACATTGCTTTCACTTATTTCAAGGGTCAGAGACGTTTCCGCGGTCGATAAACCCTCGATTTCCCGAAGCATATAAAACTGCCCCACCTAAAATAGAGTAAGCTGCGTTTCATTCTTGGGGTAAAAAACATCAATTATAACAAATGGATTTTTTGAACGCTGCTTGTGCCATTGCAGGGTCGTTCCCAGAAAGAAGTGAATATCTTTTTTGTTTATGAATTCTTCCTCATATTGTTGATGCACCTTTTCTAATGCAACCTTTTCGTCATTTTGTGCAGCTCTTAAGCAATTCCAGTACAATTGTCCGATCTCCCAATCTTCGATCATCAATCTACTTGATTTTCCAGCTTCATCCGTAAAACGGTAATAAAATTTATATGGAAGCTTTGGGATTAATATTTCAGGCCTTTGATTCTGGGAAAAAAGGTCGCCTTGTTTACGCAATTCCTTCCACTCGTTTTTCCAGTCAGGATCGACTTTTTCAATCTCTAGTGCACGAAAATCTAAATACATATCATGTTTTTCTTCATCTTTTTTGACAT
>CALEIL010000148.1 GCA_937876435.1 uncultured Bacteroidota bacterium | reverse complement strand
AGTAGAATCGGTGGTTGAAGTCCGGCTCGGGTAACGGGATTATTCTCGAGCTATCCACGAATTCGGCATATGAGGAAGAAGCCATGCGCGCCAATCCAACAGGAATGCTCACCGGGACGCTGTCAGCCGCGTTGCTGCTGGTCGGCACGGCGACGACGGGCAGCGCCTGTCGACGGTGGTCGACCCATATCGTGAGTCCATGGTCGGGGCCGTGACGCCGGAATTCGCTCCGCCAAACACGCCCGCTATACACATGGGCTCGCTTTCTGCGTTGCATATCATCAAATCCTCTCCGGTCAGGGTCCGATCGACCTCGTCGAGAGTCCTGAAGGTGGTTCCTTTTTCCAGACACCGGACGTATACCTGATTGCCTTTCAAAGCCTGCAAATCAAACGCGTGCAGGGGTTGCCCGGTCTCGTGGAGGATGAAATTGGTAATATCCACCACGTTGTTGATAGGACGGACGCCTACTGCCTTAAGCCGGTCGGTCATCCACCGGGGAGAAGGTCCGAGCGTTAGTTCGCTGATCGTCAAACTGGAGTATCTGGGGCACAATTCGCCATTGTCCACGGTGACGCCTACGTCGTGGCGGATGGTATCTGCGTGGAACGCGGAAACATCCGGGGATTTGACCTGGTGATGTCTGCCGTGTTTAAACGTGAGTGCGGCCGCCAGATCGCGGGCTACCCCGAGATGACTGGTGGCATCCGATCTGTTGGGCGTCAGCCCGATATCAAATACAAAATCGGTGACCACCTCAAACAGCTCTGAGGCAGAAATGCCGGTTCCGGTCTTTTCATCCAGGACCAGGATGCCCTCGTGAGAGGTTCCCAGTCCCAGTTCATCTTCTGCGCAGATCATCCCTTCCGACACTTCCCCCCGGATTTTGCTTTTCCTTATTTCAAATGGTTCACCTTCTGTCGGGTACAGCGTGGTCCCCGGAGGAGCGACCAATACCTTTTGCCCCACTTCTACGTTGGGCGCACCGCATACGATGTGCAACAATTCCGGTTGCCCCACGTCCACGGTGGTTTTACGCAATCGATCTGCATTGGGATGAGGCTCCACGGTCCGGACCTCCCCAGTAATCACCCCCTGGAGTCCTCCACGGATACTCTCCGTTTTTTCCATGCCTTCGACCTCCAATCCAATCTCCGTCAATATTTCACCCAACAGCGCGGGTGATTCCTCAAAATCCAGGTAGTCCTTTAACCAGTTGTACGAAATCTTCATATATCAAATCAAAAATAATTGGCCAAAGATATTGAAAAATAAATTTACAATGGGGATCAGGTGAAAGTTGTGTGGTCGCTGCCCGGGAAGAGTATTGGCCCCTGGCATTTCACACGGGGCTTATCGTGGGTACGTTTCAATTTTTTCAACCTGCAAAACGCCTGACCTGGAGTGTAAAAAAACGACGAAACTGGTTCTGGAACGATCCACCACCCGGGGCATAGATTCGAAGTCGATGCGGAGTGAATCTTCCCGGAAATCCAATTCCTGAAATCCCTCCCCCCACAGCAAACCCGTCACCGGGGTCAAAACCTCCCTCAACACATGATCGTGGACGTAATCCGGTACGTGTTCATCACCAGCCCGGGTATCGGCTTGTGGATCGACCAGGCCACTCTCTGTCAGGTAGGCTGTCAAATATATGGGAGCAGAGACGGACCGCAGAAACAGCGCCGACAAATGCAGATTGACCACGGAACCAAGCGTATCCACCGACAGATTGAGATCCACCCCGGGTTCTGAGTTTAGCACTTCCGATATTGTAGTGGTCCAGGTATTGGGAAACCGCTGGTATGTACTCTGATCCTGGAGCGGGATCCGCTGGATAGCCGCCGACGGATAACCAATGGGGCGCCCAAGATATTCCATCAGAGCCACGGTTTGATCGGTTTTAAAATCATATCGGCTCTCCTTATAAGGAATCGAAAAACTCCCGGCGTGATAAGTCACTATCACCAGACTGCTGTCAAAATCCGCGTTCAGAGCTTCCAGCAAACGGCTACCATCGGGGCAATTGGGGCAACGTACCCCGCTGATTTCCTCCACCAGTACCTTTTGTTGCCCGGCTTCCGGTTGTTTGAGATCGTAAGGGATTTCGTCATCACACGAAAAAAGCCCCCCCAGAACCATCAATATAAAGTATAATCTGGTCATAATCGGTGTTGAAATTCAAGTTTAAATCCGCTATACGCGGGTTCATACCTACAGATGCCTCCGGAACAGACGTATCCTTCCAGTTGTTTTACGAAACTCAATCCGTACCGGTTTCCTCCATAGTTGTAAAATAATCCGGTACTGGGATAAACCAATTCTGCTCTGGATTCGTACATCCCCGAACCAAAAACAGCCCAGTGTTGATTCCAGGCGTATTCTACACCCAGAAAATAAAGAGGTCCCTTGTCCTGTCTGGTCAACAATGCCTGTGATTCCGCTTTCAGGCTTTTATCTTCCCCCCACGTAGTATAGTATTCCACGTATGGGATGAAGGACTTCACCACCCCATTTCCACTTTTACCCTCGTATATACTCTGGTTGTAGACCTGATACATCATTCCTCCGGTCCATTTATCCTTTTCCCTGTTCCAGGTCCACTGGAGATCGTAATCCTGGTAAAGCCCCTCGTTGTCCAAATCGAAAATAAAACCGTTCTTCCATTCCAGCAGGTGATCACCCAGGGGCAGCAACACAAACATATTGACCGATTTTTCACCCAAAAAACGGGTCGCTGGTATATAGCGGGCTTTGAGCCGGTACGTTTGTACATCGGTGGACGGAGGAATAAAATTGAGGTCGTTGCGGTAGTCAAAGCTGAAGGGATCGGATTTGTTGATAAACCGATTGATATACTTCCCTTCCAGTCCAATCGATATGGCAGTAAAATCGAGGGCCAATCGGGTGTAAAATGCTTGTCCGGGGTCCGTTTCAAAACGGCCGAGGATGGTTTCTCCTGTGACCAACTGACGTGAATGCTCGGCATGGTAGTACGGATCGTGGTATTTGAAGGCCAGTTCCATATTCCAGGTCAGAGGTCCCGCATTCAATTCCTGAAAAACGGTGGCCAGCCAGCCCTGCCGGTAGATCGCCACCTTGTCCGCCGGATGGTAATACTGTAGTTCATCGATCAGTGAGTTCGTGAGCGACGAGTGGTACCGTTTCCAGCTCATTCCTGCCCCGGAACTTAAATACACGTCTTTCAATTTCCAGTTTTTCCGGTATTCTCCCCCCGCATTGAACAGATCCTGAAATGTAAACTGGTCCGTGGGCCAGCCTCCGTACGCCATGATGGACTGATCACCAGGCAAATTCCACTTAACTTTGGCTCCGAATACGGCATTATCGATCAATAAGGTTTTATCATGGTAGGACCGCATGATGAGTCCCTGTCCGATTTGTTCATAAAAATGTCCTCCTTCGATCGAGAATTTGGTGGTTGCGTATTTTACGTTGAAATGACCGACTCCATATTTGGTGTATACGTTTTCAGGGTTTCTCAAAATGCTGTTTTGATACCCCTCGAGACGGGTGGATATCTGCCAGTGGCGGTTGTAGGTTCGGAGATTGAGCCAGGACTCCGCTCCCCACTTATGGGTTTCATAAAAGGGAGTATTGGCCGCCCCTATTTTTTCATCTTTGACCGCGGCATTTAACTGGCCGCTCCACAGGCCATCGAAGCTCCACGGGTTTTTCGCTTCCTGGGCCCGGAGGTTGACCGTGATTGTCGTAAAGATTAAAAAAAGTATAAATTTATCCAATATTCCGCAATTTAGTCTATTATCAACGTTTCACTGGTGCTATGATTGCAAAACCTAAGCCAAATATAACAATGAGAATTCTTCTACTTTTTACCTTGCTTTTTACTGCCATCAATTGGGGAAACGGTCAATCCCTCCCCCTTCACCAGATCGATCTCAAGGGTCTGACCGGAGAACACACCACCCTCGATCAGGTTATTCCAAAAGGTAAAAAAGTCGTCCTCAGTTTTTGGGCTACCTGGTGCGCACCCTGCAAAAAAGAGCTGGACGCGATCACTCCGCTGTACGCGGACTGGCAGGACAAGTACGATGTGACCGTGATCGCCATTAGCACCGACGATGCCCGCACGGCCGGCCGGGTCAAATCCACCGTACTGCAGAAAAAATGGCCTTTTGAGGTGTATCAGGACATCGAAGGCCAGACCAAGCAGGTTTTCAACTTCTCTTCCATACCGTTTACCGCTGTCCTCGATTCAAAAGGCAATCTGGCCTATACCCATATAGGTTATAAAAGCGGAGACGAGAAAAAACTGGCCGAAAAGTTGTCGGAAATAGAGTAAATCCAAGCTAGTACTCCGTCAAGACAAAAATTTTAATTTCATTCGGGATCTTTTGA
>CALEIL010000147.1 GCA_937876435.1 uncultured Bacteroidota bacterium | reverse complement strand
CGCGATAAGCGAAATTTTGCGCGACGATGCAGGTAATAAACTTCTGTCTCTCAGCTCTGGTGCCTGCATTTTTGCCATCCACAGGTAGTCGCCTTGCTGGCGGATAAGTCCTTTCCCGATGGCGAGCCGCACTGCTTTTTCCAGGGTTTCTCCCCAGTCCAGGTTGCGTTCTTCATCAAACCGGGCTTTTACCTCTATGAAAGCGGTCACGTTTTTCCCCGCTCTGGAGGCTTTTATAAGCGAGTCCATGATCCGGCTCTCTTTGGCGACCCGGTACTGGATAATTTTGATGTGGGTTACGTCGGGATCTGTAGCAGCGGCTTCAAAAAACTGGACCACCGATTCGTACGAGTGATAGGGGTACATGATCAGGTGATCTTTTTCGCGGATGGTCCCGAAAATATCGTCGCTGTCGTTGATGGGATGGTAGTCGAGCGGGGGCAGGGGTTTGAGATTGAGGTGTTCTTTGTCGAATTTGGGGAAATTGAAAAAATCAAAATTGTTGTGGTAGCGTCCTTCGGGGCTCAGATCCAGATCCTCGATGTGCATGACATCCTGGAGGTATTTGAGCAGTCTGTCCGGCATTTCCCGGTCGTACACCAGTCGTGAGGTGGGACCGATATTTCGTTGGTTGAGGCTTTTTTTAATTTTTTTGATCAGATCGCCGGAGAATTCGTCGTCGATGTAAAGTTCTGCATCGCGGGTGAGTTTGATCGAATACGTATCCAGGATGTCATAACCCGGGAAGAGCCACGAAATACTATGCCGCACGATGTCGTCCAGTATGATAATGTCGTGATGGCCCCGTTTGGAATGGGCCAGAGGGATGAACCGGTCCAGGTGATCGGATGGAACCTTGACGATCGCGTATTGGGTTTTGGGTTTGGATCGGCTTTCTTTTTCGACCATATCGACCGCGAGATAAAGTTCCGCGTTGTTGAGAAAAGGTCTGACCTTTTCCTTGACCAGGAGCACGGGCTGTACGAAGGGCAACAGGTATTGATGAAAGAAATTCTCCACCTCCCGTTTTTGAACTTCGTTGAGGTCAAGTCTGCGTAAGATGTGAATGTTTTCATTTTCCAGATCAGGGATAATTTCTTCTTCAAAAATCCGGCTCACTTCTTTTTGCTGTAGGGTCACCGTTTCCAGCATATCATCCAGGATGTCCCGGGTTTCAAGGTGAAGTTCTTTCTTTTCCTTTTTTCCCAGGCGGAGGAGGTTGCGGTGCTGCGATACCCGGACCGAAAAATATTCACCGAGATTGGAACTGTATATGGCCAGAAATTTGATCCGTTCATATAGGGGATTCAGGTGGTCTTTGGCTTCCTGGAGCACCCGCTCGTTGAAGGACAACCAACTGATATCCCGGTTGATCATAGGGTATTTATTCATATTAAACTATTCTAATATTACGACCTAAATTATGATTTCAGGCTTGAAACAGGAATACCTCAGGTATACAAATTTCAATGAAAGTATTCTTTTCCAGGATGAAAGTAAGAAAAATCGGGGATTCAGACGCAGGAAAGAAGGGTCAGTCATCACGATCGGTGTAAAAATATCGCGGATGGAGAACTCAATCGAGACCAGATCAATTTTTCGATGGACGGGATCATGGAATTTTGAAATAGTAAAACCGGCCCGGAGCACTCATCATGCCGGGGATAGTATGAGGGTATGGATGGGGTGTAGAATCTGAACTTTGAAGTTCAGAAAATCAAAGCCCCAGGTTCTCCTTGAACAACCGGATCGCGATGGCCAGAAGGATAATACCAAAAACCTTTCTCAATACCTCAATCCCGTTTTTGCCAATAATGCGACCGATCCAGTCCGAATACTTCAATACCAGGTAAACCAGGATAATATTGACGGTAATACCGATCAGGATGTTTCCGTTGGAATATTCGGCCTTCAGGGACAGGATGGTGGTCAGGGCACCGGCTCCGGCGATCAACGGAAAGGCGATGGGTACGATGGAGCTACTCGTGCTTTCGGGTTCGTCCCGGAACAGGTGGATCCCGAGGATCATCTCGATACCCAGGAGGAAAATTACGATGGAACCGGCGACAGCAAATGAACTCACATCCACACCAAAAAGGCCGAGCAATTTGGCTCCCGTAAATAGGAAAATAACCATGATTACGAACGCTACGATGCTCGCATTTTTGGATTGGATCTTGATCCCGCGCTGCCTCATCGATAGGATAATGGGGAGCGACCCGATGATGTCGATGACAGAAAATAATACCAGACTGATAGAAAGTATGTCCTTGAAATTCAAATCCATGACCCTGTTTTTTTGTGGGCGCAAAGGTCGGAATATATTCAATATTCTATAAGGAAAATCGAAGCGAATTTAAATTGTTGCCTCCCGGAAATAACCAATGCTAACGGCTAATAGCCAACAGCTAACGGCTGACCTAAAACCAACCCGCACCCAATGCTTCCCGAAATGGCCATGGAATACCGATCAGGATCAAAATAAGCGCTATCAGATAAAAATTAAATGCCACATTGAACGGCTTGGGTGCTCGTTTGGAACGGCTGTACCCCATAGTGATCAGAGTGATCGCTACCACCATCAGCAAAATATGTTCCACGGTGTAGAAGCGAAGGACCGAACTGCTCATAGTTCCACCGCTGAATTGTACCTTGGGGCTTATAAAGTACAGGATGAGCCCCACCAATACTTGCAAATGCGTCAAAATCAAAGCGATCAGAACCGATTTAGTTTCCTTGATATCACCAAATTTTCCGCGGCGTGAAAATGTCTGAAAAATAGCTACAATCAGGAACACCAAAACCAACCATCTAAGACCTGAATGTGCTGAAACCATAATATTGTAAAAAGAACTATTCATTTTCATTAATTTTGGTGATTAAAGGGGCTAAGTTAGCTATTTTATTCCCCAATTTGAAAAACGTGCCAGAATATAATATGAAGAAGTTTGATGAACTGATTGGACAGATCAAAGGGGACGGGTATCACGACTCCCTGCATAGACACCTCTATGCCACCGACGCCTCCATATATCGGGAATTGCCCATGGGGGTGATACTTCCCAAGGATAAGTCCGATTGTCAGAAGATAGTCAGATGGGCGGTCAAAAACAAGGTATCACTCATCCCGCGGGCGGCCGGTACGTCACTCGCCGGACAGTGCGTAGGCGATGGACTGATCGTCGATACATCCCGGTATATGACGTCCATACTCGAACTCAATGCAGAAGAGGGATGGGTGCGGGTGGAACCGGGGGTGATCCGGGATGAACTCAATAATTATCTGGCACCGTACGGATGGTATTTTGGCCCCAATACCTCCACCGCAAACCGGTGTATGATCGGTGGAATGGTCGGGAACAATTCCTGTGGATCGACGTCCATCGAGTTTGGAAATACCCGGGATCACATCCGATCCCTGGAAGTGCTGCTGTCCAACGGGGACTTTGCCTTTTTTAGGGATGAGGACCCTGACAAATTCTTCAACAAGGACAAAACGCACCTAAGGTATGCCATCGGACGGAAAATGGTGGAATTGCTGAACCGGGAAGGAATGGAAGAGAAAATCCTTGAATCGTATCCCCATCCGGAGATTCACCGGCGAAATCAGGGGTACGCGCTCGATATTTTACGGAAGGCGTCCTACTTTGACGGGACTGTGGATCATCCCTTTAATCTGTCAAATTTGCTTTGCGGATCGGAAGGTACGCTGGCTCTCACGACCGAAATCGTGCTGAACCTGGTTCCTCTGCCGGGAAAAGACGTCGCCGTGTTGTGCCCACATTTTCACACCATCAACGAAGCCATGAAAGCCACGGTCCTGGCTATGAGCGATTCGCCCTCCAAATGTGAATTGATGGATCGCACTATTCTGCACTGCGCGTGGGAGAACCCGGACCAATTAAAGAATAAATTTTGCATCGAAGGGGATCCGGGAGCTGTGCTGATGATCGAGTTTAGGGGGGATGCAGAATCTACAGCCCGGTACAAAGCCGAACGGCTGGGGGAAAAACTGAAGAGTCACCAGATGGGATACGTGTCCACGCTGGTGGAAGGCAAGGATACGGATCGGGTATGGAATCTGAGAGCCGCTGGTCTCGGGGTACTGTCCAATATGAAAGGCGATGCCAAACCACTGGCCTGTATCGAGGATACAGCAGTCCGGCTGGTTGATTTGCCCGATTACATCGCAGAGGTTGAAGCGATCTGCGACCGGATCATAATCATAAATAAGGGCAGTCTGGTTGCCGATGATACATTAGATAATCTGCAACAGGCAGGAGAAGGCAAACAGACAGTGACGGTCCAATTCAACTCACCGGTAACACCGGAAATACTCAATGCTATCAATGCCGGCGAGATAATAAGCACCGGAGATCT
>CALEIL010000146.1 GCA_937876435.1 uncultured Bacteroidota bacterium | reverse complement strand
CACGCACCTGTGGTGTAACGAATCCTCCCAGGAAAATGCTTTCCACTCCCTCAGCCAGTTCAAGCACATTGTTTTCAATTTTGGAAAAATTGACGCCGATGTCCCACTGGAAATTTCGGGTTTGTACCGGAGAAACATACGCCATGATCTCATGTGCCATGGTTTCGATAGATCCACCATTCTGTACCAGCGAAGAAGCACCGGTAGATCCAGCCAAGGGCACGGCAAAAATCTGGTCAGTGACCTGCTGTGTCGAATAGGTGTAATCAATACCAAACCGATCGTTGAAAAACTTCAAATCCAAACCAAACTCATAAGATACCGTGTTCTGTGGTTTCAGATTGGGGTCATACTGAGTTGAACTGGGTGTATAGGAATTCAATCCATTCAACGGGTACTGTATAGGCGCTGACAGCCAGAAACCACCTCCATAAGAAGGCGTTACATAGAAGTTCTCATAGTACCGTCCAGCCTGACCAACCTCTGCATAGGAAAGTCTTACTTTCGCAAACGACAGCCAGTTGGAGTTCTGCAATCCATTTAGTTCAGTGAGTACAAAGCGCAATGATGCTGATGGATAGAAGAATGAACGATTTCCTCGTGGCATACCGGAAACGATATCCCTACGTCCGGTAGCGTTGAGGAACAACATGGATTTCCAGGACAATCCCACACTTCCGAAGAATCCCACATCGCGATGTTCGCTTTGTGATTCACTGGCAGTAACCACGTTGGCATTTCCGATATGATTCCATCCTCCAAAGTTGAAATCGGTACCCGATTCAGAATAGGATTTGCTTTTGCTGTGGTTCAGCTCATTACCCACCAGAGCATTCAACTCAAAATCACTATTGATGTTCCAATCAAAGTTGGCGGTTGCGGTAGAGTTAAACGCTGTACGTGAGACACCATAGTTGTCGATAACCCCTTTGGAATTACCACGACTACCAAAGCCAAAGATATCCTGTAAGTGGGTGCTGTAGGTATCAGCACCAGCACGATACTGGATACTCAATTTCATCCCGTCGGCCAGAGTAGCTGCGTAATTAATGAAGGCGTTTCCAAAAAATCGATCTGTCTTCTCATTAAATGTATTATTGTCAGGAATCCAGTACGAGTTGTCAAAAGAACCACCCCGAAAATATATTTGCTGATAAGGGTTGCCCGGTACATGAGCAGGATATCCCTTCAGATTGTATGATGGTGGCGCTGCCAAGACTCCGGTCAAAGACCCATCATTGGCACCAGACAATTTATCGATATTGCTTCTGGAATAATTCGCACTATATCCTACAGTAAAATTATCGCTGAGCAGGTTCTCTCCAGTCAACTTTCCATTGAATCGATTCATTCCTGTGTTGAGTGCGATACCACTTTGGTCGGTCAGACCCAAACCAAGTGAAAAATTACTGCGTTCTGTATTCTGTGCAATGTTGATGTTATTGGAATTGGTATAACCGGTCTGGAAGTAATCCGTCCAGTTGTTGAACACCTCAGGTGTAACCCATGGATTCTGTCCGGCTTGGTCCAACTGCGGCACGTAGTATTTACCCTGCTGCATACCATCTCTTTGTGTAAAGGCATTATCTGTATTACCTCCTCGCTGAGGATCGTTGGGTAGATCTGTAATTCTGGGACCCCAGGAAAAAGAAGCTGTGGGGCTGTATTCACCATAAGTCCCTTGTGCGTAAGTGGTCTGAAAATCTGGATTTCGTGAAACCTGGTCAAATCCACTGTTGTGGTTGATGGTCACGACAGGTTTGCCCATGGGTAATCCTTTTCCACTTTTGGTTGTAATAATAACAACTCCGTTGGAACCTCGGATACCATAGAGGGCAGACGCTGCTTGTCCTTTCAGAACGTCAATACTTTCAATATCGGCTGGATTGATATCCAAAGCTCTGTTGGCAACGTCCGATCCCGTCACACTATTCCCGGTAGAGTATGGGGCAGAAGATGCTATAGGCATACCATCCACCACATACAGAGGTGTGTTGTTACCGGTAAAAGATCGGGCACCGCGAATAACGAGCTGGGAGGAGGCTCCCGGCATTCCACTGGATGGTTTGATGTCCACACCAGCTAATTTACCCTGAAGCGAACCCAACAAATCGGAATTCCCGGTAAGTACGATTTCTTCGTCAGTAATAGCCTGAGCTGCGTATCCAATAGCTTTCTTTTCTCTCTGGATACCCAGTGCGGTAACAACTACCTCATCAAGGAGCTGACCGGCGACTAGCACCACATCGATGGTAGTCCGGTTGTCAATAGCTACTTCGCGGGATTCAAAACCCGTATAACTAAAGATCAGAGTCTGAGCTCCTTCCGGAACTTCAACCTCGTAATTACCGTCAAAATCGGTGACAGTTCCAATGGAGGTACCTTGAACCAGGATATTAGCCCCGATCAATGACTCTCCCTGTTCATCCGACACATTTCCGGTAATTGTTTTTTGAGAAATCGCCGAGAAACTCAGCATACTCAAAAACGAAAATAAGAGTAACAATCTTTTCATGACTTCAAATTAAATGATTAATATAATTCTATATATTCTTATACTTAAACGAATTCTCAAACTGAAAAAACTAATTTTCAGAAAAAAGTTTTAGTAGTAAGGTTGTAAATAGTTGGAGTTCAGGCCACATATAGTAAAATCCTCGGTAACTCTTTTGGTATCGCAAAAGTAACAATAAATTCAGAAGGAAGTTAACCTGGATTTCAAAATATTTGCTATTGACCAAAATTTTAGACATTTTTAACCAATATTACCAAAATGTGAGGGTTTTCATTCCCACTAAATTCCCTAATTTGACTTTTTACGAGGCATTTTGACACTGAACAACCTCCTATCCGGCCATTGGACCAGAAATCGGATTTCAGACTGACAAAGAAATAGAAATACTTACTTAAAAAAGTCCAGGAAATTCTAACAGTATGTTAGGATAAGTGTCGTATGGCAATGCACGAGTACTCCGTCAGGATAAAGATTTAAGAATCATTCGAGAATATTTTGTGTCAGAGCAAGGCGCTTCGAATGAGTATAGCCGGTCCCGATGGCCATCGGATATGATTGGGGAGCAACGAGGAGATGGCTCAAA
>CALEIL010000145.1 GCA_937876435.1 uncultured Bacteroidota bacterium | reverse complement strand
GCCGTCGCAGGGCGCGCCGGTGCGCGACCACAACGGCGGCGGCGATTCGGGCACGCAGCTGGTCAGCGCCTACGAACTGTACGCCGTCGACTTCGGTTCGTCGGCGGACAAGGTGTTCGCCGCGTTCGACCGCTACCCCCTCGTCGTCGAGGTCCTCACCCCCGTAGTGGGAGAGGATGGCGTCGCGGAGCTGGCGCGGATCGTGCGGGCCTGGGCTTCGCGACGTGCGTGAAGGGGCATCCGGTTTCTTCACATTGCCTGTGGCATACCCCATCGGGAATCCAGCAGCAGGAGCAGTCCATGTTCAGCAAGTTCGTGATGGTCCCGATGTTGTCACTCGCCCTGGTGTCCACCTCGTTCAGCGGCACCGCCACGGCCGCGGTGATCAGCACCCAGGATGCGCTGTCGAGCGAGTTGCGCAATGCCACCGAGGCCCACGTCCGGGACTCGCTGGCGCGCGATGATGTCCGCGAAGCGATGCAGCAGCTGGGCGTGAATCCCGCCGATGCGGATGCCCGCGTGGCTTCCCTGAGCGACGCGGAACTGATGCAGCTGCAGGGCCAGCTTGACCGCCTGCCGGCGGGCGGCGACGGCGCGCTCGCGGTGATCGGCATCGTCTTCGTGGTGTTGCTGATACTGGAGCTCACGGGCATCACCAACGTCTTCAACCGTGTCTGATTGATGCCGGCATTGCGGTTCCTGGCCGTCCTGCTGCTTGCCGCAGGATCGGTCGGCTGCTCGATCAATCCGCAGTTGCGCGTGGCCGAGGCGTTGCCGGCCCACGCCGGCACGCTGCTGCTCGGCGACGTGCCATTCCATCCCCAGACCCGATACCAGTGCGGCCCGAATCACATTATTGCCATCTGGCGAATCTGCTCGGGTTCCAGGTGAGTACGGTTCATTCATACTCATTGATGCCCCCCAGAGAGGTTGGATTGCAAAATAATTGTTATTCTATTCTCCAATTCTCGTAAATTGCACCGTAAATGATTATGTTTTATGAATATGATGCTAGGTAAAAAGCAATTTTTAACTGCGGTAATGTTGTTTTCAACGTCGGTGGCAGTGAGTCAAATGAAAGTCCGAGAAGAACTGGATGAAAAATACAAGTGGGATCTGACGGATTTATATGAAACGGATGCAGCATGGCGGGCAGAAAAAGAGCGCGTGCAAAGTGAGATGCAAGGGATGGCTACGTATAGGGGAACCTTAACGGCGTCTGGTGCCCAACTTTTTGAAGCGCTAGAATTGAATACTTTGCTTGCAAAGGAGATGACTAGGTTGTACTCGTATGCGTCCATGAACTCAGATCAAGATACGCGAGTGACCAAGTATGATGGTATGAAGCAAGAATTGCAACAGATCTTTTCCGATTTTGGTGCCTTAACGTCATACATGGAACCAGAATTGTTGGCACTGGAGGAAGCCAAGTTGGAGCAGTTTTTTGTAGATGAGCCGGGTCTGGAAACCTATCGCTTTTATCTAACTGATTTATTGCGTAAGCGTGCACATAGAGGGTCTGAAGAGGTGGAGAAGGTATTGGCATATGCTGGTTTGATGTCCGGTAATGCCGCGAATATTTTTAATACGTTTTATAATGCTGACTTTCCTTATCCCGAGATTGTGATAAAGGGTCAGATGACCAAGCTGAATCCAGCAAATTTTGCGCTGTACCGTACCAGCGATGATCGTGAGGTGCGTAAACAGGTTTTCGAAGCTTTCTTTGGAAAGTTGAATGAGTTTCAACGAACTTTTGGTGCCCAGCTTTACGGTAATTTAAACGCTGCGCTTTTCTCCACTAAAGCCAGAAATTACAATAGTACGTTAGAAATGGCGCTAGATGGGGGTAACATACCAACAGCAGTGTACCACAATTTAGTGAAGAATGTGAATTCGAATCTAGAAACTTTTCACCGGTATTTGAATTTGCGGAAACGAATGATGGGCTTAGAAACGCTACATTATTATGATTTGTATGCGCCTTTGGTGCAGGAGGTGGATCTGAAGTACACGGCTCAGGAGGCACAACAGATTATACTGGATTCTCTCCGACCCCTGGGGGAAGACTACGTCAATGTCGTCAGGAAGTCGTTTGAAAACAGGTGGATCGATCTATACCCCAACGAAGGGAAACGTTCCGGAGCTTATTCCAACGGGGCCATCTACGACGTTCATCCTTACATTCTGATGAATTACAACGGGAAATACGACGATGTCAGCACGCTGACGCACGAACTGGGTCACACCATGCACAGTTACCTGTCCAACAAAACCCAACCATTTTCCAAAGCAGATTACTCCATTTTTGTAGCAGAAGTGGCCTCTACGCTCAACGAAGCCCTGCTCAATGAATATCTTCTGAATACGATCAGCGATCCCCGGGTCAGGCTTTCTATTTTAGGAAATTATCTGGAGGGCGCAAAAGGGACCTTGTTCCGTCAAACCCAGTTCGCAGAATACGAATTGCTCATCCATCAAATCACGGAAAAAGGCGAGTCACTCACCGGAAGCCGACTCAGCGAACTGTACGACGAATTGGTGAAAAAATACTACGGTCACGAAAGCGGTGTGTGTCGTATAGATGACTACATTCGGTATGAATGGACTTATATCCCTCATTTTTACTACGACTATTACGTGTATCAGTACGCGACTTCATTTACAGCCTCGCAGGCACTGGCCGAACAAATTCTGGCGGGTGATGAGGAGGTCCGGGACAGATACCTTCATTTTCTGTCCTCCGGAGCATCCGCGTATCCGGTGGATTTACTCAGAAAAGCGGGAGTCGATATGACAGAAGAAGGACCCTTTCGATTGACCATCGAAAAGATCAACAGGGTCATGGATGAAATGGAAGAATTGATTCATTCGCTCCGCGAATGAATCGTTTGGGGTCCCCAACGAATTGGGGACCGTTTGGGCGCTGCGCGCGTTTGGAGAAGGTCCGCATAGCGTCCTTCCGTATGTTTCTAAACTCTAGTGTGCGGAAATTTAAGTAGCTATCAATGTTTTTTAAAATATTTTTTGACAGATCAAGGCGCGACGACCGCGGTATAGCCGGGGTTATATAACGGAGGAGCAACGATGAGATGTCAAAAAAGATGAAGAAAAACATGATATGTATTTAGATTTTCGTGCACTAGATCAAGTTAAGCTCTATACCCTCAACCTCTAATCGCCACGCCTTCGCCATATTTTTCATTCCTGAGCGCTTTAATCTTCTCATCGGCCAGGTATTCTTCCACCGTTGTCAGCCGGTCGATGATGCCGTTGGGTGTCAGTTCGATCACCCGGTTGGCCACGGTATTCATGAAGGTCTGGTCATGCGATGACAACATCACGATGCCTTTGTACGCCACGCATTGTTCGTTGAACGCCTGAATGCTTTCCAGATCGAGATGGTTAGTCGGTTGATCGAGAATGATGCAATTGGGATTCTGAAGCATCATCTGACTGAGGACGCAACGGACTTTTTCACCCCCGCTAAGCACGCTGGTTTTCTTAAAGACTTCTTCTCCGCTAAACAGCATTTTACCCAAAAATCCACGTAGGAATGGTTCGTCTACATCTTCCACGTAGGCCGGAACGTACTGACGCAGCCAGTCCATTAAATTGAGATCGTTGTTGAAATAATCGCTGTTCTCAAGGGGCAAATACGCCTTCGTGATCGTCACTCCCCATTCAAAACTACCCTGATCGGCGTCCATTTTGCCATTGATAATTTCAAAAAACTGAGTAATGGCCAGCGGATCCTGGCTGAGAAGGGCAATTTTATCGTTTTTCTCCACGGTAAAACTCACGTCGTCAAACAATACCCGTTTGTCCACGGTTTTGGAGAGGTTTTTGACATTGAGGATCTGATTTCCAGGTTCTCTTCGCATCTGGAAAATGATGCCGGGATATTTCCGGTGGCTGGGCTCGATATCTTCTATCTTGAGCTTTTCAAGCGCTTTTTTCCTGGAGGTAGCCTGTCGTGACTTGGAGGCATTGGCGCTAAACCGGGCGATAAATTCCATCATCACCTGCCTTTTGTCCTCTACTTTTTTGTTTTTATCAGCTATCTGCCGGGCCATCAACTGGGAACTTTCGTACCAGAACGTATAGTTGCCCGTATATACTTTTACTTTTCGCCGGTCGACGTCGGCCACGTGGGTACATACCGCGTCCAGGAAGTGCCTGTCGTGACTGACCACCAATACGATATTGGGATAATCCGCCAGGAAATTTTCCAACCAATTGATGGTTTCCAGGTCCAGACCGTTGGTCGGCTCATCGAGCAGGAGAATGTCCGGATTGCCAAACAAAGCCTGCGCAAGAAGGACCCGCACTTTCAGATTTCCCGGGATATCCCGCATGAGAGTGGAATGAAATTTCTCGGTCACGCCCAGACTGCTCAGCAGGTTGCCAGCCTCACTTTCCGATTCGTATCCCCCCATTTCTCCAAATTCCACTTCGAGTTCTCCCGCTTTCATACCGTCTTCCTCCGTGAAATCGGTTTTGGCATAAATGGCCTCCCTTTCTTTGGCTACCTTCCATAGCTCTTCGTGTCCCATCAATACGGTATCCAGGGTAGTATATTCGTCAAACTGGAACTGATCCTGTTTGAGGACCGCCATCCGTTCACCGGGGGTGATCTCTACCGATCCTTTGGAGTATTCCACCTCGCCGGATATGATCTTCAAGAACGTTGATTTTCCGGCTCCATTGGCCCCGATGACACCATAACAGTTCCCTTGCGTGAACTGGACGTTGACTTCGTCAAACAATACCCGGGTACCAAAATTGAGGGTTAAATTCTTTACACTGATCATATATATACACCATTTTTGAATTAATCCGCAAAGGTACGATATTTCCCTGACTTTCAGGACTTCTGTTGGAATTGTTTAATCTGGTTCAGGTATGAAGCGTTTGGGAACCCATTGTTTCTGTTTTGGTGTAAATATTTATCCTCCGATTTAAAAATTTTTAAGATAGCCAGGAATTAGGGCTATTGCCCTTGTTGTTCAACGGCCACACGGGATTGGGACTCATTTTTCCCTGAAAAAAAACCACCTAATAACGTGAGTCTGACGTGAATAGAAAGAACTTTTATTTTTTTTACAAGACAAAATGTTATATTTGGTAACAGTTCGCGGTTGATTTATCAGCGATTTAACTAAAAGGTTTACAGCCACCTATGGAAACGTACACGATCAAAAAAGCCGTTCCGGTTATCTGCGTTCTATGCAGCATCGTCCTGTACTGTTGTCAGAACGAACCCGCTATGGTGACCGATGAAGTGGTGCCGGCCGTGGTAGATTTCAATTTCCACGTCAAACCCATCCTTTCCGACCGGTGCTTCAGTTGTCATGGCCCGGATGAAACAGACAGGCAGGCAGACTTAAGACTGGATCTCGAATCCGAGGCTTTCAAAGCGTTGAAGGATCAACCAGGAAAATTTGCCATCGTTCCAGGCGACGCCAAAACGAGTGAGCTGGTCCACCGCGTGATGAGCAATGATCCGGCCGTGATGATGCCCCCGCCGGAATCGGGTCTCAAACTGTCCCAGACGGAACGCGAAATTCTGAAAAAATGGATCGAACAGGGCGCCGAATACCAAGAGCACTGGGCATTTATACCACCTGAAAAATCTCCGCTTCCCGACATCAAAAATCCGGATTGGACCCGGAACGAAATCGATTACTTCACCTTTTCAAGGATGACCGAAAAAGGATTGGCTCCCTCCGAAGAAGCGACTCCGGAACGATTGTTACATCGATTGTTCGTCGATATTACGGGTTTACCACCAACCGTGGAAGAAATCGACACCTACCGGGAAGGGTTTACGGAAGCGACGTACGAAGCTCTTGTCGATGAACTACTATCCAGGCCAGGCTACGGAGAGAAAATGGCGCTGTACTGGATGGATGCCGCCCGGTATGCGGACTCATATGGCTATCAGGATGACGAGGTTAGATCACAGTGGCCCTGGCGGGATTGGGTGATCCATGCGTTCAATGTCAATATGCCGTACAACCAGTTCGTGCAATGGCAACTCGCCGGTGATCTGATGCCCGACGCTTCCAAGGAACAAATCATGGCCACCGGATTCAATCGCAATCACAAAATCACCGAAGAAGGCGGTGTCATCCCCGAAGAATACCGGGTCACCTATGTGATCGATAAGACCAATACTTACAGCACCAGCATGCTCGGCATTTCGATGGAATGCGCCCAGTGCCACGACCATAAATACGATCCCATCTCTCAAGAGAATTATTTCCAGCTGTATGCTTTCTTCAATAACACGCCAGAAAAAGGCTATGAAGGAGACGTCAGCCAATCCAAACCCGCAAAAACGCCCATCTTATTCATTGAGAGCGAAGACACAGAAGATATTCTAAGCTTTCTTAACAAGAAAGACACGTCCCGCATGATGGTTTCGGTGATGGAAGAATTTAAGGACACGCTTCGGCAGACCTACATACTCAGCCGGGGGCTTTATGACGCGCCCACGGATCCGGTAGAACCTTCCACGCCACCAGCCATTATGTCCTTTCCGGAATCGCTGCCTCAAAACAGGCTGGGACTGGCGCGGTGGACGGTGAATAAAGAGAACCCACTGACCGCACGGGTGTTTGTGAACCTGATTTGGCAGGAAATCTTTGGAACGGGCTTGGTCAAAACCGCAGGGGACTTTGGAATGCAAGGGGATATGCCAACGCATCCCGAACTCTTAGATTGGCTGGCAGTTGATTTTATGGAAAACGGCTGGGACATCAAAAGACTGATCAAGTTTATCGTCAATTCGGCCACCTATCAGCAATCCGCCATA
>CALEIL010000144.1 GCA_937876435.1 uncultured Bacteroidota bacterium | reverse complement strand
ATGAATTTAGCAAAAATTATGGAACATGGTTTTTTACTCTCCTCTAAAAAAAGACGAATTATTTCAAAAATGGAAGCTAACTTCCTGATTGGAAAATAACAATAATGCGCGGGAGATGCTTATTATAGACCGCTTTCATGTTGTGTTTGTATTTTTTGTCATTAAATTAAAGGTTCAGTTTCCAAAATCCGTATCCAAATGAAGTCGATTTCCACTACCACATCCTTCGCTGTCTTCGTGATTTTTTTATTTACATTATTGGGTTGCAGCCACGCGACTTTCCGGATTTTTGAGAAGCCCGTCGTTTTTGATGAAGTACGGAAAGAGTTATCGATCCGGTATTTGGAAGAGCGGTACGGGATCATCAAGGATTTTCCCTCGATCGACCCCCGGATGATCGTTATCCACTGGACGGCCATACCCACTCTGGAATCCTCCTTCAATGCTATGAATCCTTCGTTGTTGCCGGGAGAGCGGACGGCGATATCTTCCGCCAGTGATCTCAATGTAGCCGCTCACTTTCTGATCGACCGGGATGGGGTGATATTCAGACAACTTCCCGATACGTTGTTTGCCCGGCACGTCATTGGACTGAATCATTGTGCGATCGGAGTGGAGAATATCGGTGGCAGTGAGGCTCCTCTGACCCGGGCACAGTTGAAAGCCAACGGCGATCTGGTCCGATATCTCGTACGGAAGCACCCCGGGATCGAGTACGTCATCGGGCATTATCAGTACAGGGAGTTTGAGGGTCATGAATTGTGGAAAGAAGTGGATGATAACTATCGCACAGGAAAATCGGATCCAGGAGAAAAGTTTATGTCCCGTCTGCACAGGGATCTGGAAGGTCTCGGTCTCAAGGGCCATCCCTGATCCGGGTTATAAGAGAGTTTCATCCAATTTTACCTGTAGTATGCAGACCAGGGTTCCAATGATGTTTTAGCTTCTGGCTTGGCATTAAGAGCCTCTCGCAAAGTCGCAAAGACGCCAGGGATTTTGTGGTATTTTCTTAATGGCTTAAAATGATCTGGTGGTGGTCCCGGATGTAATATTATGTATTTAATTGCCAAATAGCCTCCGGAATAATACCATCATTGATTGAGTTTTCGGAGAAAAATTAGCGTAAAATAATTTCGTCAAGGCAGCAGAAAAATAAAAACGTCGTTTTGGATATGGTACCAGTATAAAATATCGTCCATATACAAGTTATGAACAAACCAAACACAGCACCGCTCACCCGACGTAAAAGCATTTGGCAGGAACTCCGTAGCGCCATGCGAGGTACTGAAGAGGATTATACCAGGATAGGTCTTCGCAGGGCGATTTTCCTGCTCGCTATCCCTATGATCCTGGAATTGGTCATGGAATCTACCTTTGCTTTGGTGGATATTTATTTTGTAGGTAAACTAGGGGCCTCTGCTATTGCTACGGTCGGTCTTACTGAAACATATTTGTATTTACTATACTCCCTGGGGATTGGATTGTCCATGGCTGTCACGGCCATCATTGCCAGACGGATCGGTGAAAAAAAGGTTCAGGCCGCTGGATCGGTTGCGTTTCAGGCAATTATCCTGGCGATGGTAGCCTCCCTGCCTTTTGCGCTGGCGGGAATATTGTATTCCAAAGAATTGCTGGCCCTCATGGGCGCAGATGAGTGGAGCATCACGCACGGATATAAGTATACCCAGTGGATGCTTGGGGGCAATCTGGTCATCATGTTTTTGTTTGTCATCAACGCCATTTTTCGCGGTGCAGGAGATGCTGCGATTGCCATGCGGATTCTGATTATTTCCAATCTCATCAACATCATCCTCGACCCTCTCTTTATATTTGGGTGGGGACCTGTACCAGCCATGGGCATCGAAGGGGCCGCGATTGCAACCAACATTGGCCGGGGTATTGGGGTATTGGTTCAGTTTTGGATGCTGTTTAAAGGCGGTAAGCACATTCGCATATATTGGCACCAGCTGCGTCTGAATCTGAAAGAAATGGCCCACATTATGAAAACGGCTTTGGGTGGGGTAGCACAGATGATTATCGCGATGATGTCCTGGATTTTTCTGATGCGGGTACTTTCGGACGTGGGTAGTGAGGCGGTGGCAGGGGCCACGATTACCTTGCGGATCGTGATGTTTACGATGATGCCGGCGCACGGGATGGCCAATGCCGCAGCTACGCTGGTAGGACAAAATCTGGGTGCTGACCAGCCGGATCGCGCTGAGTCTTCCGTGTGGAAGGTAGGTACTTACAATATGATTTTCCTGTTGATCGTCTCGGTCATCTTTTTTATTTTCAGCAGATCGCTGGTCGGGATCTTTTCCGGGGATCCGGAAGTGATTGCGATCGGGAGTGAATGGATGCGCATCATGGCGCTTTCATACTTCGTATATGGGTGGTGGATGGTGTCCGTGTCGGCCTTCAATGGCTCAGGAGATACCACTACGCCGACCAAAATAAATTTTGTTTTCTTCTGGTTGATTCAGATTCCTTTGGCTTATTTCCTGGCCCTGTATCTGGATTGGGGTCATTCCGGCGTATTCTGGGCAGTGTTTGTTTCTGAGACATCCGTCGGACTGTTTACGCTTTGGTTGTTTAGAAAAGGGAAATGGAAGGAAATGAAGGTGTAGTTCGGTGATCAGATTGTCAGTTGTCAGATTATCAGTTGTCAGGTATATGATTATCAGTGATCAGATTTTCAGTTGTCAGTTGCCCACCATCTGTTGATTACTTCCCGATACAAAAGTCCCGGAAAATTTTGTCCAGCAGGTCGTCCGTGGTGACTTCCCCCGTGATCAGCCCCAGGGCGTGGAGCGAATGGCGGATGTCCATCGCTATGAAATCTCCCGTCACGTCATTTTCCATATTTAGAAGGGCCTGTTGAAGATTGCTTTCAGCCAGGCTGAGTGCTTCGTAGTGACGGCTGTTGCTGATGATCGAAGTGTCGTTGACTGGGCCGCCTTTAAGCACCATATCCACCATTTTATCTTTGAGAAAGGGGATATTCATTTCGTGAATGGCGGAAAGCGTGATGAAATTGTCTTCCCGGATAAGATCGCCGGAATAGTATTCCTCAGGACGTAGGTAGGGGTTCAGATCCATTTTATTGGCGATTACGATCAGGTTTTTATCTTTCAGCGGATAGGTGGCCAATTCCTCGATCAACTGAACGGGTGTCATCCGGGATGCATCGAAGATGTAAAGCACCAGACTGGATGTTTCCATTTCCCTCAAGGACCGTTCTACCCCGATCCGCTCGATCGTATCCTCCGATTCCCTGATTCCCGCGGTGTCGATCAGTCGAAACCGGATACCCCCAATGTTGAAAAACGACTCGATGGTATCGCGTGTGGTTCCCGCGATGTCGCTCACTATGGCCCGGTCCTCGCGCAGGATGGTATTGAGCAGCGTCGATTTTCCGGCGTTGGGTCGACCGATGATGGCGGTAGAAACCCCGGTTTTGAGGACATTGCCCAATTGAAAGGAATCTTTCAATGACCGGATATACTGGAGGATCTGGCGGATCAGATCTTTTAATTCATCCCGGTTGGCAAATTCCACGTCTTCTTCTGAAAAATCGAGTTCGAGTTCGATCAGGCTCGCAAAGCGGATCAATTCTTCCCGCAGTTTTTTTATTTCATCGGAAAATCCACCCCGCATTTGTTTGACCGCGAGTTCATGGGAGCCTTTGGATTCGGAGGCGATCAGATCAGCGACCGCTTCTGCCTGGCTGAGGTCCATTTTTCCGTGGAGAAATGCACGCAGTGTGAATTCTCCCGGATTGGCCATACGAGCCCCGGATGTAATGCACGCCTCCAGTATCTGCTGGATAATATAGGATGATCCGTGGCAACTAATTTCGACGATGTCTTCGCCGGTATAGGATCGCGGATTTCGGTACAGACTAACCACCACTTCATCCAGGATTTCCCCGGAAGGTTGGTACAATGTTCCGAAATGTAGGGTGTGGCTGGCTTCCTGGGTCAGATCCTTATTCCTGAACAACGCGTTGGCTATGGCAAAGCTTTTAGGGCCGCTCAGCCGAATGATGGCGAGAGCTCCCTCCCCGGCGGGAGTGGCCAATGCCACGATGGTGTCCTGTATGGAGGTATTCATGTATTGGGTTTACAATAGTGTAATAACAATGTCCATTTATCGGGTAACTGGAATTGCAAATTTATTAAATATATGACAGCTGTCAATCTATTTACGATCTTAGATTTTAGATATAAGATTGAGGTGTGTTGTATAATCAGTCGGCAATCGTAGATTTCCAGGGGTCAATTGAACCACATAGGAGCATAGAAGTTCACATATGTCACATAGGGGGGTATTTCTCGTAATACGTAATTGATTGTCGCCACGAAATCACCAAGTCACGAAATAGCACGAAAGCATCGTCACAAAGTATCGTAACAGTGTCTTGTAAATCGTCACTCGTCATTCGTAAATCCTTACACTTTAATATAAATCTTCTTCTTATCCATCCACCAGGCGATCACCCACATGAGAATGATCACGCAGATGGCGTACAAATGCGAGCCTATCTCGGGTGGTCCCGGGACGTGAATCAAAACCCTCTGATACAGGAAATTCCAGGGATTGACACCATCTCCCAGGCGGATCAATGAAGCCACTTCGGGCAAGAATCCGCTCAGCGCAAATATGAAAAGTGGGTTTTTGCCGAAAACTTCAAAAAATTTCGTCACCGCTCCACTTTTTCCCTTGATTTCGATCCAGTAGATCAGGTAAGAGATCAACGCTGTGGCTAATCCGGTGGTGACCAAAACGAACGTACTGGTCCATATTTTTTTGTTGACAGGAAAGGCCAGACCCCATACGTAACCTATGATGAGAAATCCAACCGCCCATACGAAGAGCCGGGTGGTGAGGAACATTGGTCGGCTCTGGTCCTGTCCGGTAATGGCTTTGCCTACGAGATACCCAAACAACACCTGCGAAATAGTCGGCAGGGTGCTCAAAATTCCTTCCGGGTCAAATGGTATGCCTTCTCCTTTGTACATATGAGGGATACCCAGGATCAACCGATCCAGATCATTGCCTATGAAACCTTCCATTGAATAGGGATCCGCCGGATTGCCCAAATAAACGATCCCCCAATACAAAATCAAAATACCGCCCGCTATACGGAGGAGGGTTTTGGTCGAAAAGTAAAAAACCAGAATGGAGGCAAACAAATACGCCAGCGCGATCCGCTGGAGTACGCCCAAAATCCGGACCCCCCGATATTCGTCGGTGACCCAGGGGATGAATTCCAACCCTGAATCCGTCCATCGGAAAAATGGAGTCCAGTTGAGAAACAATCCGATCATGAAAATCAGAAAACTGCGCCAGAGAACTTTTCTCCAAAATGTGGCGGAACCTTGCGCGATCGTACGGGGCATGACAAAGGCCATGGCGTTGCCCACGGCAAACAGGAAAAATGGATACACCAGGTCAGTGGGCGTCAGGCCATGCCAGGCCGCGTGTTCCAGGGGGGCGAAAATATGCGACCAACTGCCAGGGTTGTTGACCAGAATCATAAGGCAAACGGCGGCACCTCTGAACACATCTAAGGAGAGGTATCTTTTTTTAACTTGCATGGAGCGATTTTTTAGGAAGATATTTATGAGGATTTTAGCAATACCATTTTACTGGGGATTATTAAACACCAAAAAGTCGTAAGTTTGTTTCTTTGGCATAAATACACATTTTATGGGAAATTTCCGTATTCCATTTCATTTTTTCCTGTTATTTGGATTTTTACTTTCCTGTCAACAGGGAACCGATCCATCGGTCATCCAGGGGAAGGTCTCGGAAGATTCGCTGCGGGCGTATACCCGGGAATTATCTTCGGATGAATTTTTGGGCAGGATGCCTTTTACACAAGGAGAAGAGCGGACCGTGGATTACCTGGTGGATAAACTGAAGGGATTTGGCCTGGAACCCGGCAACGGTGATTCCTATGTCCAGGAGGTTCCCCTGGTGGATATCAAGGGTCAGCCCGATCCGGAAACCAGTTTGGAGGGACCTTCGTCTTCACTGCAGTGGATGCTAGGCGAGGATTACGTAGCCTACAGCGAAAGGGAGCAGGACGTCGTTGATCTGGAAAACAGTGAATTAATATTTTGCGGGTACGGATCGGTAGCTCCCGAATACGACTGGGATGATTTTGAAGGATTGGATCTGGCAGGAAAAACCATCGTGGTGCTGGTCAATGATCCCGGATTGTATAGTGGGGATACTACCTTTTTCAAGGGTGAAACGATGACGTATTATGGCCGGTGGACATACAAATTTGAAGAAGCTGCCCGTCAGGGAGCCGCTGGAGTATTGATCGTTCACGACACCGAAATGGCGGGATACCCGTGGACGGTGGTCCGCAATTCCTGGACCAGTTCACAGCAGGGATTACAGGACAAGAACAAGGGAGCGGACAAATGCAAGGTTCAGGGCTGGATCACCACGCAAGCTGCCGAAAACGTGTTTGAACTGGCGGGATTGGATTTTTCCGAGCTGAAAAAGACGGCCGCCCAACCCGGATTTAAAGCCATACCTCTGGGGGTGAAGTGGTCGATGACGATCCGAAACACCATGATCTATAATCAAAGTAAAAACGTCATTGCGAAGATCCCCGGGAACGGGCCAGATGGGGAGAATGTGATATTCACGGCTCACTGGGATCATTTCGGCATCGGTTCACCCGTGAATGGGGATAGCATTTACAATGGGGCGATTGACAATGCAACCGGCGTGGCCGTCCTGATGGAGGCTGCCCGCACCTACGTGTCTTCCGGATTTTCTCCGGAACGTTCGATTATCTTTTTGTTTGTGACCGCCGAGGAGCAGGGCTTGCTTGGATCGGCCTATTATGCCGCTCATCCGGTTTATCCACCTGAATCTACGGTGGCCAATATCAATCTGGATGCCCTGTATGCTATAGGACCGATGAAAGATGTCACGATGATCGGTTACGGTCATTCCACCTTCGATGAAATACTGGCTGAGGAAGCTACTGCCATGGATCGGTACGTAGTTCCGGATCAGGATCCTGAAAAAGGGTATTTTTTCCGAAGTGACCATTTCAATTTTGCCAAAATCGGCATTCCGGCGCTGTATGCCAAGGGCACCTTTGATGAAAGAACGAAGGGGAAAGATTTTGCCCGGCAGGGAAGAGACGATTACACGAATATCCGGTACCATCAACCCTCAGACGAATACCATGAGTCTCTTAATTTTGATGGAATCGTGGAGGATGCCCAGTTGTTTTACAACATCGGCTGGAGAATCGCTTCAGGAGACGTGACTCCGGAATGGAAAGCAGGATCTGAGTTTAAAAGATAAGAAAAGGGCATTAAGATTGGGTCTCTGGACCGGAGTATGTATCAACTCTGAACGCGTAGTACATTCATAGAGTCCATCACGAGAAAAGGATGCGATCGATGGACAGGAGTCATCCGATGGATTGGTACTCTGTCAGGCTGCAGCAACAAAAATAAATGGTCATTCGTTTTACAGATAGTAAAAGAATAAGGAAATCTGTAACATTCCCTCACACAACATAACATATGAAATCTCCAAAAATTTTCCAGCCTGTACATTCATTTTATTCAATGAGCTGGATAGCTGTGATATTTATATTCACTTACGCCTGCGATAAAACCAATCTAATGCCAGATGATAAAAATCTGATAGACTCCATCGAAGGAGAAGCCATTCA
>CALEIL010000143.1 GCA_937876435.1 uncultured Bacteroidota bacterium | reverse complement strand
CAAAAGAGATCCGGAGGATCGAACCCATTTTGTAGCCTCGGGTTTCAACCCGAGGAACGGAAATCAACAATAATATGAGATCCAGCGGATCGACCTATATTAAAGGATACGGGCTTCTTCAGCGGAAGCTGGAGCCCCTAAGGAGCAGAGCGAGAATGAGAGAAAAGAGCGGCCAAAGAGGAGAGCGAAAATGAGAGAAGAAAACGAAGATATCCCGAAGGCATTTGCAATGCGGTCTTCTCAAGAACAAGTTCCGAATCATCAGAAAATACGCAGGCCGCCAGGAAAAAGCTACTCCCCGACGGGCAGGTCTCGCTACGTCCCTTCGGTCCTAGTCTCGCCTTCGCACACCCAAACACACACTCAAACCCACACCCGTACGACCTAATCTACCCTTCTGAATGTCACTTTATCTCCTGTTTGCAAGACGCATTTTATTACGCCATTTTGCTCTTCAAATTCCATGTCACTGGAAAACTCAGCACCTTCAAAGGGATTTTGCAGCCATGCATTTCCTCCTTTTTCCGAAACGATCTCAATCTCGGTGGTGGTTCCGTTCTGCCGAATGGCGGACACCAGAAATGCCCCCATCGTTCGCAATCTCGAAAATGAAACGTTTTCCCAATCGGCCGGGATCGCCGGAAATATCTGCATAATGCCGGTATGGCTTTGAATCAACATTTCCTGAATAGCAGAAGCAAAAGCAAAATTGCCCTCCAGCGTAAAAGGACGATACGTAAAGTTGGAATAGCCCATCTTGCATTGATCACCGTTCACATGAAACGTATTTTTCAAACAAAAGCACCTCGTAAATATCCGCAAGGCTTCCGCTGCCTTTTCTCCCTCAAACGCCCGGGCATACAAAATCCCCTGCCAGCTAAAGGAATATCCTGTCCACCAATCCGTCCCTTGTTCTTCAAGATTTGCCAGGGTATTTTTGATAATAGAAATATGTTTTTCTCCTTTTGAAAAATCAACAATGCCCAGGGGGTGATACCCCAGCAGGTGGGAAAAATGCCGGTGCGATTCATTATAAGGTGTTCCCGGTGCAAAAACCAATCCCGTTTCAGGATCAATGGCCAGGTCGGGCCATTCGGCCAGAATTTGTTCCCATTTATCGGACTCTTCTTCCAATCCAAGTTCCCTGGCCAGTTCAGCCGTTTTCTCATACGTCCATCGGATAAGAGCCAGATCATAATTCGTGGTCACCGGAAACCAGGCCTGGGCAGAATTATTAAATATTTCCGGGCTGGAACTCAATAGTAATTTTCGCTTCCCTTCTTCCGTCCTGATCGATATTTCATCCAGGAATACAGCGATATCTTTCAACCAGGGATAAGCCTTGTTCTCCAGAAAATCCCGATCCATGGAATAGCGCCAGTGAAGGTAGAAATGGTGCGCCAGCCAGGCCCCCACGGTTGGACCCAGGGAATACTGGATCCATCCTCCTATGGGTTCTCCATCCAGGGTGGTCACGCCGGGAACATTCATTCCACCCGCTTCAAAATACGATTTTGCATACCTTTTGAAGGTCGGCCGGTGCTTCCATAGCCAGTTGATAAAACCTTCTTCCAATCCGAGATAATTTCCGGTATAAGTCGGCCAGTAACTGAGTTGCGTATTCAGGTCGTGATGAAAATCGCCCTTCCAGGGGGGAAGTTTTCCATGATCGGCGGTCCATACAGCCTGGAGCGAAATCGGGGGAGCATCTGCCCGGGCCACGGAACCCAGTTTATACATTTCCATGTGGTATTGATTCTGCAAGAGCGAATCCGGAATACTTATTTCAGATTGAGACCAAAAATCCTTCCACCAGGCGGTGTGTGCGCGGAGAGATTGTTCCATTCCGGTATCAAGCCCTGCGGAGACCGTCTGGACCGCATCGGCCTGATCCCCTCTATCATTATACGACGACGAAACCGACCAACATCCCCACATACTATTTTCTTCTTCCTGCCAGGCTGTATGAATCTGATACGAAAATTCACCCCACCCTTCCTGATTATACGTCAGGGAACGGACGCCTTTTTCAATATTTCCCTGCGTATATCCCAGTTGGGCTAAATCATGCGGTGACTGACTGGCTTCCACCTCCTGATCCGGATTGTCATAAGCCGGAGAGTCCATCGTAATATCGAGTGGTTCGGGAAGATTCTCAAATTTATACCATCCGATGGGTTTATTGGCGTGAACAAAAGTGGTCAGCTTCACGCCACTTTCCCACTCCACGAGGCATGTGGCCGTAGCAATATCCAGCCGAACCGATCTCACGGCCCCCAGTTGGCCGATATCAAACTCGAGGGCTCCGGCCGGAATTTTGGAAGGCGCGGGGAGCTTGTCATAAGGTTCGTCAAAAACCTTTTGGACCTCTGTATATTGCCCCTTCTTCCAGTGAGTGTAAACATCTTTGAATTTCCATTGATCGAAGTCGATGTTCTCCATAGGGCGTAAATCCCAGAGATCGGATCGATCCAGCGAAAACCTCAGCTTTTCACCTTTTTGCCAGACAAGATTACCCAGGATACCGTTGCCGAGTGGAATCGCTTCGTCCCACGAATCGGCCAATTCGTTGAAGGACAATTGGTAGGTCGGAGAGGGATCCGGTGGGCTATTTTCACAGTTAGCGAGAAGTAAAAAGCCAAGGGCTATGGTCAACAGTCTGTTCATTTATTTTTCTCTATCCATTAATTCAGGCATGACGCCTCCGCCCATTCCATAATAAAATTACAAAACCTCACAGAAGCCGGTCAAATCACCCTTCCATTCCTGGAGAGGCAAGCTCAAATGTAACGGGTATTTTAAAATTAATACTTAATACCCGGGATTTTGCTCCAGATTTTCATTTACATCTATTTCACTTTGAGGAAATGGAAGCAAGTAATGCTTATTGGGATCAAAACTGCGTTTGGTTCCTCCTGGATCGACCAATGTCGGTATATAATCCTCTGCTGTTTTCCATCTTTTGACATCTCCCCATCGAATGCCTTCAAGTGCCAGCTCAACTCTCCTTTCATTCCTGATTCTTTGCCTCATTTGATCTTGTGACAAACCTGCTGGCAGAGGAGGCATATCGACTCTTGACCTCACTTCATTGACAGCTGTATACACGGAGGTTTCCGGTCCCTGCGCTTCATTCATTGCTTCGGCATAAATCAACAATATATCCGCATACCTCAATAATATCCAATCCTGTTCACTTAAAGTTGAATAGTCTATGGGAAGAGCATCCCAATTACAATATTTCACAGGATTATACCCGGTTCCAGAAACCCCATTATAATTAAACGTTACTTCTTCTCCCGAAGAGTTTATCGCGGTTTCCTCAAAACCTTTAATTGTCATTGCAAGTCTGGGATCTCTATTCTTTTTCCAATTGGTTGGATCGTATAATGGAGAAGCGGATATAGACAGACCATCAATACATTCATATGCATCTACGAGTTCCTGCCTGGGGTTAACCACTCCATGCCAGGACCAACGCACGTCCAGATCACTGGTGATATCAGGAATAAGGTATCTGGTTGAAAAGATAATTTCCGGATTATCTTTTTGACCTGACGCTAAAAATAAAGTTCTAAAATCATCATGCAGTTCAAAAATTTTACTCTGAATAATCTCATTAGCCACGTTGGCTGCTTCCATCCACTTTCCATTATGCAGTAATACTTTTGCTTTCAGTGCCAACGCAGATCCTTTAACTGCATGTCCATCAGAATATCTTTCATTAGGAAGATTTGCAATGGCAAAATCCAAATCACTTAGAATTTGTTCAGTTACCATTTCCTTCGATGCCTGTTTCACCTTTGATTCTTCGATGGTAACGGGTTCAGTATATAGAGGTACTCCTCCGTAAACATCGGTTAGCGTGAAATAAAAAAGGGCTCTAAGAAATTGAACTTCAGCTTTAAAGAGATTCAATTTTTCTTCATTTAGTGGGGTTTCATCAATATTGTCCAGGAAAAAGTTACAAGCACTTATTCCCTGAAAACACGATGAATACACATTACTTACTACTCCGCCTGAGGTAGGGTGAATATTTCCCTGAGCTATGTCGACTACCGAGTGGGATTGATTGGCGCACACATCACCTGCCATTACATCCCACTCACAATCCTTATGACCAAATGGCGTACTTCTCAGCTTTGAATAAACACCAGCCAATGCCATTGATGCTTCCCTATCATTTTTCCAGAATACCTCACTTGAAATTTGATCAAGAGGATTTTTATTGAGAAAATCATTACATGAAGAAATACCCAGTATGATAAGACCGATGCATGATAATTTTACGATTTTTATAATATGTTGATTCATGACAAGAGTTTTTTAAAGTTTCACCTTAATTCCAAAAGCAAAAATTGATACATTGGGATAAGTACTATAAGCACTGGTCAGACTTGACCGTTCGGGATCGGCTCCGGGGTAATCTGTAATAGTTAGTAAATTGTCTCCTGAAAAATAAATTTGTGCACTGTTTATCCCAAGTTTTTGAATGAACTCTGACGGGAGACTATACCCGATGCGCAAATTTTTTAATCGCAGATATGAAGCATCCAACAACCAATAGGTAGAAGCTGTACCATTCACAGGTTGGTAAGATTGCTCATAAATTGCGGGATATTCATTTGTAGATCCTTCCCCAGTCCATCTATTATTTACAAAATCCATAGGTGGTGGAGATCCTTGGGTAAATGGCGTGTAACCCCAGGCCCTATGTTGCCCTCCGATATAGTTCTTAACTCCATTGACTCCCTGAAAAAACAGTGAAATATCAAAGTTCCTCCAAAAAAGGTTAAAACTTCCCCCGTACTGAAATTTGGGATAATATCCATCAACGACGACGCGATCATCTGCATTAATCACACCATCTCCGTTTTGATCTTTATATTTTAAATCACCCGGCTTGGGATTGAAAGGATGATCTGGTGCTCCCTCAATTTCAGACTGGTTTTGAAAAATTCCAACCCATTCGATCAGATAATAGGAATTGTACGGAAGCCCTTCTTGAATCGTGTTGTTGCCATAAGTCGGACTGAGGATACCGATTACCTCATTTTTATAGGTAGAGAAATTGAGACCAATATCATAGTTTACTTCCCCAAAATTGTTCCGGTGACCTATTTCAAAATCCCAGCCAGTGTTTTTCATTTGCCCTCCGTTAATTGTCGGCGCTGACAATCCTACACTTGCAGGAACTGGTATACTATATAAGATATCATCCGTGAACTTATCATACCAATCAATGGCGAAATACAACAATCCATTTTTTATATTTCCATCAAGCCCAATATCAGTAATGGAAGTTGTTTCCCATCTCAATGTTTTATCAACTAATCGCGTCAAAACCACGCCAGGTTCCAATGAATTGAAGGCGTAAGAGGTAGTAGACAAAACATCTTGATATGGATAATTTCCTACATTTTGATTACCCAACTGACCCCACGAAGCTCTCAATTTCAAATTATCGAGCCATGTATTGTCTTTCATAAACAATTCTTCAGAGATCCTCCAAGCGGCTGAAACTGATGGAAAAAAGCCCCAACGAGTATCTGGTGCTATTCTGGAGGTACCATCATATCTGGCATTCAATTCAAATAAATATTTACTCTGAAAATCATAATTTAATCTTCCAAAAAATGATTGAATAGCCCATTCTATCGAAGATCCGGATGTAGATTGATTGTTAGTAGAACCTGCATTAAGCTCGCCCAATGTGGTCGTTGGAAAGTCGATTCTATCTCCGATCAAGTATCGGGACTTATACGATTCCTGATTATAGCCAAATAGTGCACTGAGATTTTGAGCATTTCCAATATCCTTTTTGTACTGAAGTGTTGAAAAAAATGTTGAAAAAAATGAAGTATTCATTTCATCTCTTACTCCCAGGTTCCACACTGCACCATTGTGTGCATAGGTCCCGTCTTTAAAATAGTAATTGTCCACTGGATTTTCGTGATTCTTTCTAAAACCATAGTCAAAGTTGATGGCTCCTTTTGTGTACCAGGTAAGATCTTTAGCCAGGGTAATATTGGTATAAAGCATCGGCCTTATGTTGTAATTGTTTCTATAATTCTTGCCCTGTGCTTTAATGGCATCTGGATTTCTTACGGTCCATTCGGCGATGTCAGAACTATATCTTGCTACATACCCTTCGGTGCCATCTGGCAAAGTTATGGTCGGCGTATAATTGGGGCCAGGTCCATAAGCATGCATCACAAAATATGCTTCATTATAAGTTCCCTGTACATCCTGGTTTATATCATTTCTAAAGCCTTGTATATTCCCTCCTAATGTAATCCAGTCTGAAACTTTGGAATCAAGTGAAAAAAGTAAATTATACCTTTTAAAGTCATAAGGATCAACTATCCCCCCCTGGTCCAAAAATCCTGCGGCTAAATTGAAATTTGTTTTCTCACTACCACCGCTTACACTTAGGTGGTGATTATTGACAAAAGCAGTTTTGAATATGTGATCAACCCAGTCAAAATTTGGATATTTGGGATCATTCGGATCAGCATTTCTAAACGTATTTATATCTTCTTGACTGAAATATTTTGTTTTCCCTGATCTTTCGTTTGCTTCATTCCACAGTTCCATATAATCAGCTGAATTTGTCAGTAATTCAGGCAAACGGGTTGCTTTTTGAGCTTCAAGGGTTACATGGTATTCTATTGACAATTCATCCGACCTCCCTCGTTTGGTAGTAATAAGTATTACTCCATTTGCAGCCCGGGCACCATATATCGCTGCGGAAGCCGCATCTTTTAGTACGGAAATGGATTCTACATTATTTGGATCTAAATTTTGCATACTCCCCTCTATCCCATCGACCAATACCAAAGGACTGCTCCCTGTACCACTAAATGTACCAACTCCTCTTATGCGAATTGACCCGGCATCAGCTCCTGGAGTGCCTCCTGGTTGGGTAATTTGTAAGCCTGAAACCTTTCCCTGTAAAAGATTTTGAACGTTTGGTGAAGGTCTCTTACTCAATTCTTCACCTCCAACGGATACGACGGAACCAGTAAGATTTATTTTCTTTTGTGTCCCATAACCTACGACTACCACCTCATCCAACAATTGTGAATCTGATATCATGGTAATATTCAGTGTAGCATTTCCAGCTACGGATATTTCCTGAGTCTGATAACCAATGTATGAGACCATCAAAACGGCATTTTCATCAATACCCTCCAAATTAAAATGCCCATCGATATCGGTAGATGTTCCTTGCTGCGTACCTTTCACCTGGATGTTTACCCCAATCAATGGTGCGCCATTTTCATCGACAACCGTTCCTTCAATGTTAATGTCTACCACGAATGGCGATACCGATTCCTGCAGCTTCTGTAGAGCGATTTGATCGTTTTCGGGCTTTTGGAACAATTGGATCCCGGATTCACGTTCCAGGTTTCTAATTGATTTGAGCTTACGCTCCATTTTTCGCACATTTTTTTTGCGACTACTATTCCCATCAAATATGAGGTAATACTTGGAATCAATCGATTTATAATTCAAATCAAGCCCCTTGAGCAAGCGATTAAGAGCTACATTGAAGCTTTCATTCTCCTGGATGTGAAATGTGACATTTACATCTTCCACAAGCGCAGTACGATATGAAAAAAGGACTGAATAATGTTCACTCAGATTATTTAAGGCCACCTCCAGCTTACAAGGAGCACAATCAGGTTCCTGAAATCCGGCACCTTG
>CALEIL010000142.1 GCA_937876435.1 uncultured Bacteroidota bacterium | reverse complement strand
ATATTCAGTTATATCGGATATCAGACCGTGGAGATTCCCCTGGATGGCCGTCAAACCATAGAAGTGACCATGATCTCGGATCAGCAATTGCTGGATGAAGTCGTGGTGGTGGGCTATGGAACGCAGAAAAAAGTAAATCTGACGGGCTCGGTCGCCATGATTGAAGGGGATGATCTGGCTAACCGGCCAGTCACAGGGACTATGGATGCTATGCAAGGTGCCATTCCGGGAGTTGTGATTGCCAGAACAAGTGGTTCCCCCGGTGATGAGGGGTTCCGTATTCAATTGAGGGGACTAACTTCTGTCAATAACAACTCGGTATTAGTATTGGTAGATGGGGTGGAAGGAAATATCAACGATGTATTGCCTGAGGATGTGGAATCTATTTCCGTGCTCAAAGATGCAGCGGCTGCTTCCATTTACGGTGCTAAAGCTGCGGGAGGTGTCATTTTGATCACGACCAAAAGAGGAGAGGAAGGCCAGATCAGAATTGAGTATAATGCCTGGATCAATAATTCTAAATTGGGTCGCCTGCCAGAACGTCTTTCTTCTTATCAATGGGTCAAAATGCGGGATGAAGCAGTTGCCAATGCGGGTGGTTCTCCGGCACTTTCTGAAACTGAATTGGAGCATTTGCAGGATCCGAATTTCCAGTATGACATCAATCCCGCCAATCCCAACCAATACAGATTTTGGGGAGACTATGATTATGTAGATCTGACTACTAAGCGATTTACAACTCAGCAATCTCATAATATTGGTATTTCCGGTGGTACTGAAAATATCCGATATCGAATATCCGGAACCTGGTTCAACAATGATGGAATGCTAAAAATCGGACCGGATAGAAATGAAAAATACACCGGTAGGGTTAATCTGGACACGCGACTGAACAAATACCTGAATGTTTCCACTAATTTATCCTATTCGAAAAATTTTATCGAGAAACCTGCGGGTGGAGGAAGGTTGGAAGGAACGTATGGTTTTCTATCCAACTTATTCACCTATCCGGGCGTCACACCGTTATATGACCCAAACGGCCATTGGGCATGGGGTTCCCGACTTGGGTCAGGGGGCGCATTGGATGGTAGAAATAAGATTGCGGATGTTTCCAGCGATGCAGGGATAAATACAAGGGACCAGAATAATATACGCATGAATACGTCGCTGGAAATAGGTAATTTCGTGGAAGGACTCCGATTTCGATTGGTGGGTGTGATCGATGCAAATTTCAACAACACTTTTGATCATAATAGACCGATCCCTGAACATGGAGTAGACGAAACGCGATTGGGCAATGCCATTTATAGTAGAAACTCGGTCGCAAAATCCAACAGTAAATCAGCCTTTAAAGAATTCCAGTTTCTGACCGATTACAGTAAGTCCTTTACGAATCATGCCATACATCTACTCGGTGGGTATTCGTTTCAGGATTATCGCCTGGAATCCTTCAGCGTAAGTGCCAATGACCTCGTCAACCACAATTTGCCCAGTCTCACCTGGGCTTCCAACACAGGCATAGCACTCGGTGATCGGGTGGCCACGAACGCTTTCCAATCCGTATTTGGCAGGTTAAATTATGTTTTCAGAGACCGATATCTATTGGAAGGTAATATGAGGTATGATGGGAGCTCCCAACTCAGCCCCAATAATCGGTACAAATGG
>CALEIL010000141.1 GCA_937876435.1 uncultured Bacteroidota bacterium | reverse complement strand
GGAAAGGGATTCGGGAAAGGGATTCGGGACTAGGGATTCGGAACTAGGGATTGGGGAAAGGGATTGGGGAAAGGGATTCGGGACTAGGGATTCGGACTAGGGATTTATTGTCGATCCGATGGATCTCGATTTTCATCCTGATACCGTTACCCTGGATGAAACCGGGGCTTACAAAACCGGATCGAGCCTACCGAAGGTGCGTATGTGTGGCTCTATGGGGCAATAAAACCTCTAAATCCCACGAAAATTACCTGAGAAAGCCATCGATAATTCGTCATACGTCACTGAAATTTGCCGGTTCCTTTAATTTCATTTTATTAATTTCATGGATTCATACATTAATATTTGTGTTGATATGTGCTTTAGAAACCTTTTAGTCCGAGTTGGAGAGCTTTTAATACTATTGTCCTTTATGGTACACCCGGGATTTTCGCAAAATAAAACACATTCCGGTAGAACAGAAGCTCTGACACCAGAGGAACAATTGCATATGTTTGACCTGGCGGAGGGATTCGTCATCGAACTGGTAGCCAGTGAAAAGGACGGCATTATCAATCCCATTGATTTGACTTTTGATGACAAGGGTCGGCTGTGGACTCAAACGGCCCGGATGTATCCCCTTGATCCGATCTCGGACGTCCAATGGCAGGATTTACTAGCGCTGATGGAAGATGAGAAAAAACAAGCCGAGCATCCCGCGTTTAAAAAAGTATTGGATTTATACCAGGGGAAGACTCCTGGAAGAGACCAGGTCCTCATTTTGGATCATTTTTACGGCGAGGATAAAGTCCGTGTTTCCGTTTTTGCCGAAGAGTTAACCATCCCGATGAGTATACTGCCCTACAAAAACGGGGCTTACGTCATGCAGGGTCCGGAATTGTTTTTTCTGGACGATACAGACCAGGATGGCCAGGCTGATTTACGAAAAAGACTGTTCACTGGATTTGGATATACGGATTCACATACCATGGGCCACACGATGATCCGGGGTCCCGGAAATTGGATTTATTTTAGTCAGGGGGCCTTGAATAAAGGAAAGGTGACTTCGGTGATTAGCGGAGCAGAAGTCCGCATGGATTACAGCAAGATCGGCCGCTTTAATCTGGAAGGTACGAAGATGGAGCTGGTCAATTCCGGACTCAATAATATCTGGGGGTTCCAATTAAGGGGAGACGGTCAGTGGTATGGTACCGAAGCCAATGATTTGGGATACTCGGTGGTTCCGATGGAAGCGGAGTCCAGTTTCCCGGGAATTGGGAACGAACGACTTCGCCCGTACCAGCCTTTTGTGCCCGTCCTCCATGATTTCCGGGTAGGGGGAACCGGAATTTCCGGTTTGGCCTTTGCTGAGGATGCCTCTGGGACGTTTCCGTCCGAGTTTGCAAACGTGGCATTTCTGGCTAACCCGATCACCAGTTCGATCAACGCTGTGAGGATCGTGAGAAATTCAGATGGGAGCGTGTCCGCGGAGCATCTCGAGGATTTGGTAACCAGTGAGGATGATTGGTTCCGGCCCGTGAACATGGAGTTTGGCCCTGATGGATGCCTGTACATCGCGGACTGGTACAATAAAATAGTTTCCCACAACGAATTGCCAACGACCCATCCCGATCGGGATAAAAAACATGGTAGGATCTGGAGAGTCAGGCATGTCAGTCAGAAACCCTCCCACGTACCGGATTTTTATTCGATGTCCACCCCGGATCTTGTGCAGTATTTATCCTCCCCTTCATTATGGGCCAAAAGAGCGGCCTGGAATCAAATCATAGAGCGGCCGATCGAGGAAACGGGAAAATTGGGAAATTCCATCCTGCAAATCGTCGGGAATCCGGACGCCGATGAAATTACGAGGATTCATGCCTTGTGGTGCCTCGAATCTTTGGGAGTCTTTGATGAAGAATGGATGAGCACCGTCCTGCGATCGGAAAGTGAGTCATTGATCAGGGAGGGGATCAGATCCCTGGCGTCTTTTGACCTGGACACGGAGACCATCGTTGATCTGGCCGGCCCGCTGGTATTTCACCCCAATCCGCAGATCAGGGCGCAGGTGCTGCGGACGCTGGGTGAAATTCAATCAGCCAGTCCCGCATCGATTGGTTTGCTCGTCAAAGCTTGCCGACCGGAATTACCCGGGAATGAAATGGGGGGTAGTTACGAGAGAAGATTTGAAAGATATCTGGCGCGGAAAGCCCTGGAAAATTATCCGGACGAGCTGAAACAATACCTGGAACAAACCACTTTCTCAGAGATTACTCCGGGAAATATGTTGTGGGCCTCTCAGGCATTGCCAGATCATGACCGCAAGAAATTTTTTCTCCGATACTGGCCGGAAATCAAAAACGATCCATTGGGTGAATCAGATTTTGCAGCCTTGATGACCATGGTAACGGATCCGGATGTTTTTCAGGCGATGGAAAAGCATATGACAATTGCTGAGCCGGCGGAAGATTATATTCGGTTTTCATTATCCCATCTCAATCAGATCAGATCGGAGGCTGTGGGGAAACTGTTGTTGCATCCAGTTCGATCATTGATCAGGGCTGATGAAAAGGAAAAAATTGAACTGGGCTTGAATGCAATACACCAATTCAATATTGAAGGGCTGGAAAACGACCTTCTGGGGTTGGATAAAACTCAACTCAGCGAGCAATCCCTTGGAAACCTAATCAAAATTTTGGGAAGTGATGCAAGATCACACCTTCCTTTCATGGAACAGATACTGGGAGATGATCTTTTGAAATTTTCGACCCGATTGTCGGCGCTGTCGTATATCCTCCGGGTGGATCAAATGAAGGGATTTATCGGTATAGACCGGTATTTTCCCGGAATAGAGGAGGAAGAAAGGAAGAAGATGATTCAGTTTTTGTCTACAGACGCTTCCGGAGTGGAAGCCATTTTGAAGCTTTACAAGTCTGGTTATTTCAATAAAACCTTGTTTGATGCCTCTTCTGTGGATCGGATCGTCGAGATTTCCAATTCCAACCTGGAAAGCCTCGAACTGAAAAGGCATTTTGAACAAAAGACCGAAGGCGGGCCTGTGGATATCGCGGACAAATTGAAAAAATATACACAGATTGCCCGGGAAGTGAAAGGGGATGTATTCCGCGGAGAAAAACTATTTGCCTCCTGCCTTTTATGCCATAGAGTCGGTGATGCCGGACAGGATCTGGCTCCGGCACTGGATGGATCCAAATACAGGACGGATGAAGCTCTGTTGACAGCTATCCTGGATCCTGATGCGGCCGTCGAATCAGGCTATTCTGTATACCGGGTGGTGAAAACGGGCGGGAGCATCGTGGAAGGTTATCTCGTCGAGAAAAACGAAGCAGGAACCACGCTGGCATTTGTGGGGGGAAGTACTTCTTTTATCCCGAAAGAAGAAATCCAATCCGAATCATTTCTCGCGGGCAGATCTTTCATGCTCAAAGGACTCATCGATGAGTATTCCGATCAACAGGTTGCGGATTTAATTGCTTACATTCGATCTATAAATTAATCGAAAGCTATGGTCAGACATTTTGGAGTTTTTGAGTTCCATCCTGATGTGGACGAAGAAGCCATCGAGGAGTGTTTTACGGCGATGCAAACCATGGTAGGACAAATACCGGGATTGACGAGTTTTGAATACGGACCATACGATAGCAGCGAAGGCCTCCAGGATGATTTTACCCATGGCTTTATCATGACGTTTGACAGTATTTCATCCCGTGATGCCTATTTGCCACATCCCATTCACGAACGGGTCAAAGAGATCGTGATACCGCGTTTGAAACGGGTGATGGTGTTTGATTTTGAAGTATCACCAGATCAAAAAAAGATATGATTAGGACGTATACCATCGTTTTTATTTTGCTTTACGGGACCGGGATGACGGGATGGGCTCAGCATTTACCCAAAGTTCTCGGCGAACAACGTTCGGATGTGATCAACGCCCGATTGAGTCATCAGGCCGCGTTGGCTTTTCAGAAATTTCCACCCCCTGCGACCCGGACGGATTGGGAATTGAGGAAGAAGGAACTGAGAAAGCGGATTACGGAATTAAGCGGCGCCCAAACCTTTCCTGACCTGGATCCTGATTATCACGAAACGGGACAAATTAACATTGAAGGTGGGGTGGTCAAAATGATATATTTCCAGACACGTCCCGGAGTCTATGCCACGGCCAATCTATACGTACCCGAAGGCGAAGGACCGTTTCCGGCTGTGATCACCATGATGGGGCATTCCAGTAATGGTAAATTGTATGATATGTACCGGGCGGTGGGACACGAACTCGTCAGAAACGGATACGTTTCGCTGCACATTGATCCATGGGGAGCTGGGGAACGCACCACCACGCACGGAAACTTTGAATACCACGGCGCACATCTGGGGGCTGCGCTTCTCAATGTGGGTGAAACCCTGCTTGGTATGCAGTTGACCGACAATATGCGAGGTGTTGATCTACTGAGTTCACTGCCCTATGTCGATGCATCTAAAATCGGAGCTACGGGTGCCAGTGGCGGAGGCAACCAAACGATGTGGCTCACAGCAATGGATGACAGGATAAAAGCGGGGATGCCGGTGGTCAGCGTTGGGACGTTTGAATCCTACGTGATGAGTAGCAATTGTGTATGTGAAATGCTTCCCGACGGGCTGATGCATATGGAGGAATCAGAGGTGCTGGGTCTGGTCGCCCCCCGGGCTATTCGTGTGTGCAACGCCGCAAAGGAAGCCAATAAGGCCTTTATACCGCAGGAAATGGAGAGGTCTGTGAAAAACGCCGGCAAGATTTTTGATCTCTATGGTGCGGGTGCAAAACTTGACTACCAAATAGGTAATACTACTCATGGATATCATCCTGAGTACAGAGAATTTCTGATTGGATGGCTGGACCTTCACCTAAAAGGGAAAGGGGATGGCTCTCCTCAGAAGACCCGGGAATATCAGCTTCCTGAGGCTGAAAAAATGATGGTTTTCGAAGCCGGAAAGAGGCCTGAGCAGGTAGTCAATACGATAGATTTTTGTGCGCAGAGTCAAACCAGGTTGCCTGGAACGGTTTCAGAAAATGCAGATACCAAAAGGAGTCAATTGCGTCAAATTCTGAAGATTTCTGCTGTCAAAAAGCTCGCAATGGTCCATCAATACGACGTGATGGAGGGTTGGGATCGCTATGCGTTGGAAACAACAGACGGGTACCTCATCCCGGTGCTTATCAAAGAACCTGCTCAGGCAGAGAATGAATTTATGATGATCGCGCATACGGAGGGGAAAGACAGTATTTCACCTGCATTGTTGCGCGAGCTGGAAAATAGTAAAAACGGCCTATGTTTGGTTGATTTCTGGGGGATCGGAGAGAGCGGTTCGATCGTGGCGCAGAAATTGACCGGGACCCATCTTCCGGGATTTCATACCTTGTCCAGATCGTTGATTTGGTTGGGCTACACGCTGCAGGGTACGTGGGTCAGAGAGATGGAGATCGTGGCTGATTGGTTAAAAGAGGAATTTGGAACTCAGGATATCGGCTTGATCGCCAATAAGGACCTGGGACTGACTGGAATGTTTTATTCCGCCTTGAACCCCGGACAAATAAAGACTTACCACCTGGAGGATGTGCCCGTTAGTTATGCATTTGATGATAAGATCACCGATGGTTTTTTTACAATGAGCGTCCACATTCCTGGATTTTTGAATTGGGGAACCGTCTCGATGGTGGGTGCATTATCAGAAGATTCGATCCGGATATCCACTCCCAGGAGGCTGGATGGCACACAAATCGATGATGTGGATACTTTCAAAAAAGACTGTGATAGGAAGCGAAAAGAATGGCAAACATCTGGCAGGCTTGAGTTTGTAAAACCGGATAAATATAAGGGCCGATGAAAAGCTCCAGTTGAGATTTAATATACCCATTTGCACATTTCAAAAAATTAATACTAACTTCACATCTGTGAAGATTGAAATATCAGGATTGCTGCGTTAGTGTGCCCCATCCTGTCATTAAGAATATTACTGAGGGATTTTGTTTATGTTCGTCAGGTAGATGCCAATGTACACCGAGAAAGATCAAATAGTAAATACGGAGCTCATCTCCTCCCTGAAAGCCGGGAACCCCCTGGCATTTAAGCAGGTATTTTTGTTGTACGAACGAAGGCTTTATCATTTCGTGTTTTCTATCACCAAGTCGGAGTACATTTCTGAAGAAATAGTCCAGGAAGCATTTACCAGGATTTGGGTCAACCGGGATTCGCTGGATCCTTTCCGATCCTTTGAATCATTTATTTTTACCGTGACCCGCCACCTGACCTATAATTATCTAAGGGATGCCGCCCGCCGTGAATCGATCCGGGAAGAAATGTGGATGAATATTTCAATCCAGCAACAACACGTAGATTCGGAATTGATTCTAGCCGAATATAATGAAATCGTCGAGGATATTGTCCGGAATCTGCCGCAGCAAAAGCGGTCGATCTATGAATTATCCCGACGACAGGGTAAAAGCAATTCCGAGATAGCCGCTATGTTGGGAATTTCTCCTAAAACCGTCAAAAACCACTTGTGGAATACGATGTCCACCATCAGAAGTCAGTTGAAGCCCTATCTGGAGGAAACTATCCGGCTTATGATTTATTTCATGATTTTTTTAAATTGATGGGGGGTACCTTTTGGCGTGCGCGCTGATGGAAGGCACCTTCGGGCGTGCTTCAATCTTGCGTTGATCGGTTTCAGATTAAAGGCATGCCCCAGGCACTCGTACCAGACGGCAGATGCTTCCATCAGTCTCCGAATTTGACCACTGCCCACCCTTTCAACTGGTAGCTGACAACCAAAACTGAGAGCAAATAAAAAATTTTAACAAAAAAAATCCTGAATCTACCCGGGACTTCGATCATCCTCAGGTGTATCCCCTACAACATCTGGTCGTAAAACCATATAATGAATAAAATCAATCACCTTTTTAGCCGATTATTGGACAATTCGATTTCAGAAAATGAATTAAAGGAATTACTTGGAAAATTGGATCAGCCTGAATCAGAAAGTCGGATGAACAGGCTAATGGAAATCCATTGGGAGAAGGTGAAAGATAAAATAGGACCCGCCCAGATGGATGAAGAAACTAAAAGCAGGTTTTTGGATGTGCTGAGAAATAGTGAACGCGACAGGGTATCGGGCTCACGAACCCTGAAAGCAGCCTCCACAGATCGCAACAGGTATACGCGGTGGTGGGCTGTGGCGGCAACCGTGTTGATTTTGATTTCTGCCGGGGTATTCTGGACTGTAAGAATGGATTATTCGGCGGAAGCAATACCTTCTACAGAACTTGCTACTACACAGTATACCGGCAAGCAGGTGGTGAATTTGCCAGATGGGAGCACGGTAATTCTCAATGAGGGCAGTCGGCTGTCATTTAGCGAATCATTTGGGAAAGAAAAACGGGAAATTCAATTTTCCGGAGAAGGTTATTTTGATATCGCCCACGATCCGGATCGGTCCTTCTTGATCCATACTGGAGAAGTAACCACGACAGTATTAGGTACGGCTTTCAATCTGATGGCGTATGAGGATCAACCCCGGATCACAGTGGCCGTTGAACGAGGTGAGGTGGCCGTGGGGGATAAGAATCGGTTATATGAAAAAATATTGCCCAGCGAACAACTCGTGGTGAATAAACGGACCAGAAAGTATGAAAAAGAAGCAGCAGATCTCAGCGAGGTATTAGCCTGGAAGGATAAATTCCTGATTTTGGCGGAGACCACCATCGAAGAAGCAGCGGAGCTGATCGGTGCCAGGTACCATTTGCAGGTTAAAATCAGGAACGAGGAGGTCAGGAAATGTTCGATCAATGCTGCTTTTATGCACGGAGAAACCATCGATCAGGTTCTTCGGGTGATCTGTGGTGTTCTTCAGGCCGAATATTCAAGAGTCGATAATACGGTGGAAATAATTGGAGGGCGTAAATGTGAATAATATGTAAATACTACAACTACCATAATAATAAAAAACCACCCGGTTAAAACCTATCCATGTAGTCAGCAAGAGAAGGTCAAAGCCGGATGGCTTCATCTACCTGTCGGGGTAGACACATTTTTAATAATTAGCAAACCATTAAAAACAATTCAAATGTATAGAAATTTTACCGAAATTAGAAAATGGAGGTTCCTTATGAAAATCAGCTTCACATATCTTTTCCTGCTGATTGGTGCTATCCAGCTTCTTTCAGCTTCCAACGGCAAGGGCCAGGGATTGGAGGATATTATGGTGACTATCGAGGTCAGGGAAGGAAACCTGGAATTCCTTCTTAAGCGGATAGAATTCCAGACCCGTCTCACCTTTGCTTATTTACCTACGGACGTCCGGAAATACGATCATATCACTCTGAAAACGGGAAAACAAAGCGTCAAATCAGTTTTGGATAAAGCACTGGAAACTACGGCTTTGAGCTACCGGTACATCGAGAATAGCGTGATCATTTTTCCGAAACCGGCTATGGGTAAAAAGTCGCCAGGGAATTCATTTGAAACCGGAAGTGGGAGCAATGTTTTTAGTAATGAAAATATCGTTTTACAGCGCGATCAGAAAGTGGATCTGCTTTCATCCATTTCTCCTATAGAATTGTACAATAGAAGGCTAGTGCTCAATGTCAACGGCCGGGTCATTGATTCCAACGGCGAGCCTTTGATAGGAGTGAATATTCTGGTGAAAGGAACCAATAAAGGAGCCACCACGGATTTAGACGGTCAGTTTACGCTGACGGAT
>CALEIL010000140.1 GCA_937876435.1 uncultured Bacteroidota bacterium | reverse complement strand
CAAAAATATTTAAAATGGCAGGTATCGACAGCAATACCCAAACCCTGGTACCTACGATCATCGTTGGTTTGGTGGCTTTTTGCTTTACCTTGTTATCCATTTTTTTAATAGATAAAATAGGAAGACGGAAGCTGTTTTTTATCGGTCTTACCGGAATGATCGTCTCTCTTCTTTTCCTGGGATTCTCGTTTTACTTTGAATCCCGGCTCGATACCTTTGCAGTGACAGCGACCATGATTTCCATGCTGTGTTACAATTCCTTCTACGCCATCAGTCTGGGCCCGCTCGGTTGGCTGTTGTTATCAGAAATATTTCCCAATAAGGTGCGCGGGGTAGGTATGAGCATTGGGACGATTTCCAATTGGGTTTTTAATGCCCTGGTCGCTTATACTTTTTTGAAACTCGTTAATGCTTTTACCCCTGCAGGAGCATTCTGGCTATATGCAGTGGTCGGGGTGCTTGCAGTGATTTGGGGTTATTATTATATCCCGGAAACGAAGGGCGTGACCCTGGAAGAAATTGAGGAACATTGGGCAGCAGGAAAAAGTCCCCGGCAGCTCGGGATAGGAAGCCAGAAATTAAAAATCAAAGAGTAAAGTTATGAAGCAAATGAAGTTGATCCATTTATGGTTGGTAATGTGTGGGTTTGTGGCACCGGTTTTTGCACAGATCAACAAACCCGATGTATATCTCGATCCCTACGTTCGCAATCGATATGTAAGAGAGAATAGTTTTCTGACCAAAACATACAACCCCCAGGATTTACCCGGCTTTGCAGAGGCCCGGGCAAGGTTGCCACAACCATACTGGGGCGGTCATCAGGATTTTATTGACTGCTATTGGAAAACCTGGCAAATAGCCTTGGGTAACCTGAGGCAGCCCGGACCTGAAAGCGGTTTTGTGTCCAATTATGTGACTACCCAATTCAACAATCATGTCTTTATGTGGGGACATGTGTTTATGCTGATGTATTGGAAGTATGCCCTTCAGATTTTCCCCTATCAGGAATCGCTCGAAAATTTTTATGCTGCTCAGCATCCGGACGGTTTTATCAGTCGCGAAATTAGCGAAGAGGATGGGACTGAGATGTTTCACCGCAACGACTTATCCAGCACCGGGCCCAACATTTTCCCCTGGGCTGAGTGGGCATTTTATGAAATATCCGGGGACAAAGAACGGCTGGCGGCGGTGTTTCCGGTATTGATGGCCAACAAACAATGGGTGATGAAATACCGAACGTGGAAAGATGGGACCTACTATGCCAGTGGGTGGAGTTCTGGAATGGATAATCAGCCCCGAATGCAACGGGGTTATTCCCCACAATTTGACCATGGTCATATGTCGTGGATCGATATCACCTTGCAACAAATATTCATGGATCAGCTCTTGCTGAAAATGGCTGATGTATTGGATCGCCAGGACGATGTAAGAGATATCAAGGAAGAATTGGAAAGGTTGCAGGCGGTGGTAAACGAAGAAATGTGGAACGAGGATATTCAGTTTTATGTCGATCGCTTCAAGGATGGTTCCTTGTCCAAGGTGAAATCCATTGGAGCTTACTGGTCTCTTTTGGCCGGGATAGTGCCCCCGGAACGTCTGGATGGATTTTTGTATCATCTGAGTGACAGTAGTGAATTCAATCGTCCCCACAGGATTCCCAGTATTTCTGCGGATACACCCGGGTATCAGGAAGATGGTGATTATTGGCGCGGAGGTGTATGGGGAATCACCAATCTGATGGTTCTTCAGGGTCTGGTCCGGGAAGGTCGTGATTCATTGGCCCATGAAATTGCCATCAACCACTTGTCCAAAGTCGTCGAGAAATTTAACACCACTGAAACGATATGGGAAAATTACGCGCCAGAACCCGGGGTGGAACCACGGAACACCAGACCCGATTTTGTAGGTTTTTCCGGGGTTTCTCCAGTTTCGATCTTTTTTGAAAATGTCCTGGGGATACGTTCCTATGTGCCCGAAAAACTGATCGTATGGGATGTGAGGCTGCTGGAAGAACATGGTATACGAAAGTATCCTATCGGGCTGGAAGGTCTGGTGGATCTGGAGTGTGCATCCCGAAACAATCCTGAAGAAGAACCCCGGGTCAATATTACTTCCACCGTACCAATCACCGTGCTTGTGAAATGGAAAGGTGGTGTCAAAACTTTGGAGATAAAACCCGAATAAGATGAGAGTACTGATCTTACTATTTACAGGAATCGTCATGAATTGTATGGTGGGTAATATGGCATGTGCCGGATCTCATCCCATGAAGGATTCAACCGAACTTACGATCCTGATTTTGGATAAATATACCGGCGAACATATGGCCGCATGGCTGACGATATCCTCCGACGAAGATGATAATATCCACGGATGGTACTCGCGGAGGGGGCGCAAAGGCTTTCCAGCTGTCTCTCCGGCCCGGGTTAAGGTTCCATCCGGGAAGTTGGCCATTGAAAGCTGGAACAATGTGGTGTCAGAGAGCCGGGAAGTATTTGTGGTAGGTGGGCCGTCGGATACCGTGGAGCTATACCTGGAGCCATGGATTGACTTGCACGACATGGGCTATTACTCCTTTGATAGCCACAATCACCTCAACGGGTACGATTCTTTGAACAGGCCACCTTATTTACAAAGTTATGCAGCGGCCATGGGTATCGACCACCTGGACCTGGGACAGGGATGGTTATTTGGAATCCGGATGCCGGTCACGTATGATTCTCTGATCCATTATTTTGAGGAACATTCTACGGATAAGCTCAGCCTTCGGTTTGGAGCTGAAACACCCAAACTGCGGTATGGACATACCTGGTATGTCAATCATCCCGGTCTGAAAGATCCCTTCGGAGAATATCTTGATTGGCATGATGTGGCCTTTGTCGATACCATGAAGAGTTCACATACCAGACAAAAAGGTCATGTGGATTTGAGAGGGGAACTCAGACCACCATGGCATCCACCTTTTGTGGATCGCTTGCGCTATAAGGCGAAGGGTGCATTTTCAGTTATAGCCCACCCTACGCGGTGGTGGAACGATGGGGAGGATCAGATTTTTCCCGTCCCCAACCTGGTGGCCGATCTGGCTTTTGATTTACTGGCAGCTGGATCCTATGATGGAATGACCGTGGTGGGAGACAACAAAGACAACATATTTTATCAAAATCTGTGGTTCAATCTTCTCAATCAGGGTTATCGGTTGGTCCCCTGTGGTGAGACTGATGGAAATGCTGCCCGTGGCAATCTGGGTTCCAATATACTGACCTATGCCTATACCGGAGATAAGACCTTTGATTTTGACAAATTCCTGCAAGCTTTGAAAAACGGACATACCTCGGTTTCCGGGAAGGCACTGATGTTACTCGATGTGGATGGCGTTCATCCTCCCGGGAGTGAATTCGATGCAGATGGTTCAAAACATCAGATCAACGTGACCGTGTTTAGCGAGCCGTTTGAAGATGAGTTTGTTTCCTACCTTCTGTTATTTCGAAATGGTAAATTGATCGAGAAAATAGACTTACGGGATCAAAAATCGAAAAGTGTTTCCCACACATTCGAAGTTGAAGAAACAGAGACTGCCTGGTATCTAGTGAAGTCATACGGTAAAAATTACCCCCAGGAGGCGTTGCAATTTGACGTCATGGCTTACGCTGACCATTGTATGGAAAATTCCAACCGGGATTATACTCAAAACTCGGGGGTGAGTTTGACTGCTCCGGTTTTCTTTACTGGCCCCGAATGGAGCCAGCCGGCCTTGGTAACATCTATGATTACCATAACTTTAACCGATACCGCCGGAAAGGCGCTTCCCAATTTTTCCATAGAGGTATGGAATGTGGATGAGCATATTGGTGACTTCGTGACAGATAGAAATGGTCAGATTCGGCTCAGTGCGCCTGCCACGATCGATGTGCGATGCCTCGATGGCAACGGAAATCCACAACAAAAATGGCTTTTTTACGAATATCCTCCGGTGCTGGATATCATGGAAAGCATTTATACCTTATCTTACCTGAAGAAGTATCCGGCTGCTTTACCCAGAGCATATCCCCTGGGAAATGTTCCAGCTGGAAGAGATGAAGAACGTATTGGAGCGCATTGATTGGCAAATAGCCATTGAGAAATAAATGGACGATGAAATTTTTTAATTGGAAATATGGACTGGGTATCCTTTATTTGACTTTGATGCTCACGGCATGCGGTACCGGTACGGATGAAAAACGGGGAAATTACGATTTGTTTGCGCGGGACAATTTATTAGCCTGGTGCATTGTGCCTTATGATGCTGAGAAACGCGGGCCGGAAGAAAGAGCTCAAATGCTTCGAGATCTGGGCATTACCATGCTCGCCTATGATTGGCGGGAGAGACATATGCCCACCTTTGATGCGGAGTGGGAGGCGCTGAACAAACACGGGATAAAACTGCAGGCATTTTGGATGGTCACTGGCCTGGAGCCGGCGGGCGATCCTACGGTGGAAAGGGTTTTTGATTTCGTAGAACGGAACAACGTCCAAACCCAGCTTTGGACCTACATCGTAGAAACCGAGGAATTTCGAAACATGGAACCGGAGCAGAAAGAGGATAAGGTGGTGGAAATCCTCGAATATCTGGCGGATCGGGCGGAGCGTGCTCAATGTCAAATTGGCCTGTACAATCACAGGGGTTGGTTGGGGGAGCCGGAAAACCAGGTGAAGATCATCGACCGACTCGACCGGGAGAATGTGGGGCTAGTGTACAATTTTCATCATGCGGTGGGTCATCACGAACGGTTTGAGGAATTTTTCCCTACCCTGGTTCCCCATTTGATGGCCTTGAACCTGGCGGGGATAAAAAGTTCAGATTCGCTTGATTTCTACGGAATTGGAGAAGGAGATGCGGAGTACGATATGATACAGGAGGTATTGAACAGCAGTTACCAGGGACCGATCGGCATCATCAATCACGATGAACAGCGGGATGCCCGGGTGGGTTTGATGCAGGAAATGGAGGGGCTGGAAAGTGTTCTGGATTCGTTGAGAAATCGGTAGTTTTTGTGGGGGAAGAGGAGGGCATACGTCATTCAATTATTGCGCAAAATACATATAGATTATGAAAAAAATTTATACTTCCCTGATGGTGATGATGTCCTTGTTCACCTTTGGACAGTCGGGTACCGTGTTTGACGATTTATCAATGACCAGTGAAATTCTCGGAATGGATCGGAAATATGCGGTTTATCTGCCGCCAGATTACGAAACATCCCAACGAGATTACCCGGTGCTTTACCTATTGCATGGAGCCGGGGATGATCAAACGGGGTGGGTACAAAAAGGGGAAATAAAACCAATCATGGACAAAGCTCTGAGCGAGGGTAAATCCACTGCTATGATCGTCGTAATGCCCGATGCACAAACCGGTCAACGTGGGTACTTCAACAGCCCGGACGGAGCATGGCGGTATGAGGACTTCTTTTTTGAGGAATTCATGCCTTTTATCGAATCAAACTACCGCATCCGGGCCGAAAAACGATATCGGGCCATTGCCGGATTGTCGATGGGAGGAGGTGGAACCTTTCGATACGCGATGCAAAGACCGGACTTGTTTGATTCAGCGTGTCCATTGAGCGCTTCTACGGGTCCGGTCCGGCTGGAGGATGTAGATCGCTATTTTGCGCGTCGCGGGGTGTCGGATGCTTCAGTGGTGGAAAAGGAGAAGTAT
>CALEIL010000139.1 GCA_937876435.1 uncultured Bacteroidota bacterium | reverse complement strand
AATCTCCACGTCTTCGACGATCTCCCGGTCATAGGTAAAATGCACGTCGTACCGCTGACTGATATCCCGAATAATCTGAAGCAGATCATCCTGTATGTATGCGGTGTGATCGGTATCTGCCTGGATGTGGCCGGGAAACAGCAACAGCAGGAACAACAAAAATTGAATCGGTAAACCTGTTTTCATAATTTTGGTTTTGTTATTTCACAATGATGGTATCCCGGGAAGAGGTAAACTCCACATCAAGGGCAATCTCCAATGCTTTTCGGACCAGATTCCAGTCTGCATAGGGAAGCGACACATCCATTCGCTTGTCCAGCAAAATTTCATTCTCGACCCGAAACGTCTTTCCGTATAAATTCTCAAATTCCTGCAGGATTTGTGGCACGCTTTCATCCTGAAAATCCAGCATGCCATCCACCCAGGAGGCTTTATCCTTCAAACTATGATGAGTAGTAGACTTTAAATTCTTCGCGAGGTGATCGTATTGCACAAAATCACCGGGCGACATCGCCAGTTTCTGTTTTTCGGGACTATTCACTTCCAACAGGACTTTCCCTTCCTGCAGATATACATTGGTCTCCGACCCCCGGGTCCGTACGTTAAACTCCGTACCCAGGACGTCCACCGTGAGACCAGGTGTGGCCACCTCAAAATGCATCTCATCGGTTTTCACAACTTCGAAAAAAGCCTCCCCCTTCAGAGTGACCGATCGGTGCCCCAGTTTTATCCAATCCCCTTTCCATACGATCTCGGAATTGGCGTTGAGCAATACTAGGCTCCCATCGGGTAACTCGATGTTTCGGGTTTCGCCAAAATTCGTACTATAAACCAGATCCTGGGGGGGCGATTCCGGCCAAAAAACCCACGCGGCACACAACAGGACAAATGCGGCAGCGACCTTTAAAACCCGCTTCCATATATTGGACGGTTGATCAGGCAGTGTTTGATTTTTCCGAATTTCATGGAGCAATTCCATGGAGCCCTGCCAATCCTTTCGAGCCTGATCATCGATCATTTCATCCATTTCAGATCCATTCGGGTCCAGTAACTGCAGAAACTGAAGATACTCCTCTTCCGATATCGTGTTGGACCGATACTTACCGAGTAAATTGTCAAAAATCTCTTTTTGCGTTTCGTTCATATTTAAAATATTGGATATAAAGTCAAATTTCAGATCAATGCACTTGAGATTCCCAATTCGACTGTCTTCATCCGGTTTTCATGGTGTTTGACGTAGAACCTCCCATTCAGGACTATCCAATTTTCAAATATTTTTGTATTTGTAAATCCAATGCCCTATCTTGGCCTTGCACTGTGTGAGATTTTCATGATTGTTCTTCACCATTTAACGCTAAAATATTAGGTGAAGATGAAGGAAGTATATGCTGCTTATAGAGAATTTCTCTATCAATTTTTTATCAAACACGTCAAGATTCCAGCCCTGGCCGAAGACTTGGCACAAGACGTATTTATCAAATTTTGGGTAAAAAAAGATGATCTCGGTAACATCGATAACACCGATGCCTGGTTGTATACCCTTGCCCGCAATCACCTAACCGATCACTATCGGAAACTCGCTACCGAAAAAAAATACCAACAAACCGTATGGAACCACATGGAGCGGCAATCTAATGTGGTAATGCTCGAGATCTATAAAAAAGAACTCGAAAATGAGATCGAAGAGTTGCTGGATTCACTATCACCGAGACAAAAAGAAGTGTACATCCTGAGCCGCCGTAATGGCCTTTCCCTCGACGAAATCGCTGAACGCCTCAAAATATCCCCCAACACCGCCAAGAATCACCTGGTTCAGGCGCTCAAGGTCATCCGCAATGGCCTGGAGGGACAACATCCGGCGGTGTACCTATTGTTTGCCATCGGGATGGGCTTAGGGATATAGTGACGGGCAAGAAAACCTTAATTATCAACCACAAATCCGACCTCTGCGAGGTCGAAATATGTTAGCCCAAACGGTCCTCGATGTAATCGACCTCAGCGAGGTCGCAGAGGGAATATCGTATTGACAAATATTTGTTACTTTTTTTCCTGGCAAAATTTCTGGCGTATTTTGTGCCCTCGTGTCTTGGTGGCTCTCGCCTTAGCTAATCCTCTCACCTCAACAAGTTCGTGGGCCCGAAAGCAGAGCGGAGAACGGAAAGCTGGGTACCACCCCACTCTATGCCAAAAAGAATTTCCTACGGAGTGGGACATCTTCCTGACTTCGAGCCTTTTTGTCCACCTTGCCTATGATTCCCGTGACTTCGTAGCCCTTGAGTAAGCTCCAAACTTGTTCCTCAAAATTAAATTGATTAAATTAGCGAATCAACTTAGTATTTTTAGACTCCAAAATACCATGTCTGAATTCCGACCTCAAAAACGACGATGCTTTTTTCCCATGTGAGTGGCAAAAGACTTAGTGAGGTAAGGAGTCCGCTAGACGATCCTGGCCTATAATTGGGAAAAAACTTCCCGATTATTTTAAGACAGTGAAATATAGCGCAAAAAAAGTAAAGATATAAACAGGTTAGCGGTCAGTGTGCAAAACACCACAATAACAATAATTTTAATATGAAAAAGGCATATAAACCAGAAGACATCGCGGATCTTTTTGTAGAATTCATAAATTCGGGTAATATCAACGGATTAGTTTCATTATATGAGGACAATGCTATTCTCGTTACAGACTCAGAATATGCTATAGCCCAGGGAAGTGATGAAATTAAAAACTTTTATTCAAAGATATTAGCAGGCAATCCGAAATTTGAAAAAGGACAACAACGAAAACCTGTAATAAACGGAAATATTGCTTTAACATCTACAAGGCTAATCAATGGTTTTATTACAGCCGAAGTTGCTCGCCTGCAGGATGACGGAAGTTGGCGTTGGATAATTGACCAACCAATTATTGCGGTAGAAACAACGAACCGCTAACCACAGGTATAAACCATGGCTGGTAGCGGGTTTTCATAGGTGGGCACTCTTGTTTACCTTTGTTATAGAACCTTAAAAATTTATCACGAAGTCAGTCATCACACAAAACTTATAACTATTTTAGTAGCTACTATTGCGTCAATTATCAATCAAAGAGAAAGTGAAGTGCGTTGAAATCCCGCACTATGCATAGCCGAGACCGATAGTGGGTATTGAAACAGGTTAAAGGCAACAGAAACCCATAAATTAAATTATACCTAATCGAAAACATGAATTATCAATTACTTTTCATACAAGGTGGAGGAGGTGAAGATGATCATAAAGCTGACGCCAGGATGGTCACTTCTTTGCAAGAAAATTTAGGAAATGATTATATTATACATTATCCTCTTTTAACTGATGATGAGTCACTTCCAGATTTCGGTCGTAAAAATCAAATCGAAAATGAAATTTCGAAATTAAATGGTGAAATTATTCTGGTAGCACATTCATTGGGTGCTTCCTTGCTCCTGAAGTACCTTTCAGAAAATAATGTTGAAAAAATAATTCTCGGAATTTTTCTCATTTCGACTCCTTTTTGGAGTGGTAACGAAGAATGGGTGCAAGGACTTAAACTACAAAAAGAATTTAAAAACAATTTACCACAGAACAGCCCCATATTTCTTTATCACTGTAAAGATGATGAGGAAGTACCATTTGCTCATCTTAAACTTTATGCTCGGAGCCTCCCTCATGCAACTATTCGTGAAATACCCAGCGGTGGACATCAGTTAAATAACGATTTGTCTATCTTAGCAGTGGATATCAAATCCTTATAAATTAAAATACCAACCCATTTATAATAACGACCCGCTAACATCGACTATACCATATTCGGGACAACCGCTTAAAAATGAAGACATTGCATTTAAACAACTTTTGATCTGGCAGACAAAGATTCGGTTTCAGAATCCCGTACTACGCATAGCCAGGACCGTTAGCGGTCAGCTATGGGCGCCAGCAACAGACAGAATGTTATGATACATAATGATTTATATTTTACAACAAGTAGTGGCGTCAAAATCAACTACGTAAAAGGGCAAAACCATGGACTTCCCATTGTATTTATTCCAGCACAAAGTACGACCTGGGAGCACTATAAACCGATTTTAAATCGCTTACCTGAAGAATTTGAAGTGTTTTCGTTAAGTATCAGAGGCCACGGAAAAAGCGATTGGACAAAAGGAAATTACAACTTTGATATACTGGGAAACGATATTGTAGAATTTATAGAGCAAATCGTAAAACGACCGGTAATACTTGTTGGCCATTCAAGCGGGGGACTGATTAGTTTGTGGCTAGGAGTAAACAGACCGGATTTAGCATTTGGCATTGTACTGGAAGACGCACCATTGTTTAGCGCAGAATATCCAAGAATTAAGGAAGTGTATGTGTATGATGTTTTATCCAAAACCTCTCAGTATTTAAACAAGGACAAGCCTGACTATCTGGGACTCTTCAGCGTAATGGAACGACCGTTACCAAACGGACAAAGTAAATTTTTACCTGCCTGGTTATGTAAACTCCTCGCTTTTTTAATTACGCATCAGGACAATTATATTTTCTATTACTTAACGCAACTTTTACCTAAACGCATTAAGCGTCTCATTTCAGACCTTCCAACTTTTGACCCTGACTTTTCGCAGGCATGGGTAGACGGTAGAATTTACAAGGGATTAAATCACCAAGAGGCATTACAGAAAATAAAATTGCCGTTACTAATTTTACATAGCAATTGGTATCGGACAGAAAAAGGGCTAATTGGTGCTATGGACGATCACGATGCAAAAATAGCACAGGAACTTGCACCACACGCAAAGTATTTGCGAATAAATGCAGGACACGGAATACATACCGAAAAACCAAATGAATTTTCAAATATCATTGTGAACTTTACAAAAGAAATAAAAACCGCTGCGGTAACCCAGGCTTTGCATTAGTGGGCAGTCAGTGCACATAGATATTTGAGCAATTAATAAACGCCGTCGCTGACAGACAGTTTTCGGTTTCAGAAGGCCACATTTGGGAGAAATCCGTAAAAGCTACCCACGACCCTCTAAAACCGACTGACTTTGACGAAATCAAGGCACTTTTACAGACTCTTGACTTCAATCATTTTGATGTATATTGCCTAAAGCAAAACAGCGAATTGGCGGGCTTCATTGGAGTTGCTGTTGCCAAACAAAAAATAGAAATGCTGTTTTTTTCGCCTGGGTATATAGGGAAAGGTCCTGGCATAAAGCTAACTGATTTAGCTTTTTCAGAACTTAAAGCTGACAAAGTGAATGCAAACCAGCAAAACTCAAAAGCGGTTAAATTTTACGTAAAACCTGTATTCAAAACATACGAACGCATGGACAAAGACGACCAGGAGAAAAAATATCCTTTGTTGAGAATGAAACTTGAAACAACAAATCACAGACAATGAAAAACCATTTTGTACTTAGCGACCAACAATTTGAACAAATGTTTGAAGAAGGGACTTTGAACCCTGAATTGTTCAATCACGAAGCTCACATTCGATTGGCTTGGATACACATAACCAAATATGGAGTTGAAGAAGCCATAAAGAATATTTGTTCACAGCTATTGAACTTCGTAACCAATCATGGTGTCAAGGATAAATACAACGAAACCTTGACGATTGCGGCAACAAAAGCCGTTTATCATTTTATACTCAAATCCAAATCCGACAATTTCAGATCGTTTATTACGGAATTTCCACGATTAAAAACCCACTTCAAAGAGTTAATGGACAGCCATTACAGCAACGATACTTATTTCAGCGAAAAAGCCAAAAAGTCCTTTGTTGAACCCGATCTATTACCTTTTGATAAAGTCGATTGTTATAACCAATGATTAGAAAAGGTAGTCTATCCGACAAAAACGAGTTACAAGAATTGTTCGTGGGAAGCATACGAGAAGTATGCAAAGCGGACTACGGCAGTAGGCAACTTTCGGTGTGGTCATCTGGAATCAAAAACAAAGAACGTTGGCAAAACATATTGACCAACCAATTGGTGTTGGTTTCGCAAAATGACGGGAAAATAACAGGCTTCTGCACTCTTGATGGTAACCATATCGACCTTTTCTATGTACACAAAGACCACCAACGGGAAGGAATCGCTAAGAAACTGTATGCTGAAATTGAGAGCATAGCTAAAAAACAAGGACAAACAGAACTAACATCGGACGTTAGTAAGACAGCGAAACCCTTTTTTGAAAAAGTCGGCTTTGTCGTTGTGAAAGAACAACAGGTAATGATTGATGATATAGAATTGACAAACTTTAAAATGACGAAAAAGATAGTATAGCAAGTCCGACCCACTAACATCGTTTTATGCCGCAACAAAACTCTGTAATCTTCTCACGGCCCGCTCACTTTCAGCCATAAGTATAACAGATAACAGAGATATTCATGTGATGGTCTTTAACCCCGGACTGGCAGGCGGCACTTCGCTCATGGGTAAGCAGTCGACATTGATGAAGGCATTGGTCACTCTCTTCCTACGTCCATTATTTTACATCCTCAGCATATTCATACCCTTTTTATATATAGGCAGGGTGGAACGGGCGGGCGAAATCCTGGCAGCTTGCATACGCATTCGGTACGAACTATCCAATTTTGGCTTTCGATTAGCAGGTGATACAGCGATTGGGAAGCGCAGGACCTCCCCTCCTCCACGCCACATAAATTTTATGGTCCATATCAGAACCATATTCTGTATAATCAAAACTGCGCTCTCACGCCTACGTTGATGATGAATCCATTGGAATAGATCGGCTTTCCGGGGATCTTATCAGCCTTCGCTCCAGTCCCTACTCCTCCGGCCTCCAGGAAATAGTTGACGTGTGGATCAAAAAAGAATTCGAATCCAAACAGACCATAGCCGCCAAATTGAATCGATTTTGATGAAAATTCATCTGAAGGAAACAGGAATATGGCTCCCCCCTCGCCATAGACCCGGAGGAAATTATTAATCTCGCCAACCGATTGAACAATCCCTAATGATGCATTGGAATACGATGTCCAGGTTGTTTCGGAACTACTGTTAAGATGTTCATTCCACATCAGATTTCCCTTTATTCTGACTGCCATTTTCTGGTTTGCGAAGTATGGGGTGGTCAGGTTGAGACCAATTCCAAAATCATTTTGAAGTTGCCCGACCTGGGCTCCGATCCCAAAATTTTTGTTCAAACTTTCTTGTGCTTGTATTTGTAAAGCCAACAAGACAATTCCAAAGGTTATTCCAATTTTTTTCATAATGTTTATTTGAAAGAATGTAAATGAATATTCAGGTTGTGGTTCTATAATTTCTTCCACTCCATCCGTCGCCCCTGTCGCTCTGCTGTTGATTCAATATGTTTTAGTTCATAAGAATAACGTCTTATCGTTGCTCAAATGCTACCACTTCCAAAATCTTTTTGGAAATGCCCGATCTGAGCTCCGATCTCTAAAATTTAGGTTCCTTCGTTCGGGAGATTTAAAGTGGGATTAACCACCGAATCCCGTAAAATTGATCCCGATTTCGCCGGGGAACTTCCATTTCGCGACCGCATCATCCGTAACGGAAAATCCTTCATCCGAGAGAGATAAGGTTCATGCTTTCTACGTGTAACTCACCACCTTCATTTGAGCCACAATTTCTTTTAAATGTTCCTCATCGGTGCCACAGCACCCCCCGAAGACGTTAATATGTCCTAAGAGGTCTTTCAGCATCCTGTGTTCGTGGCCCAATTCTCTGGGGTTGCCCCGGTCCAATTCGGTGGCCTCATCCAACTCCGCGTGGCTTTTGCAGGAGGCATTTGCCCTGATGCCCCGGATCCTTTGCACCCATTGCTCATTTTTGCCATCCAGCAATACGTGTGTGAAATGTGTCGGGTGGGCACAGTTGATCATGTAATACAATGGAAGTTCCTGTACACTGTAGTCCACTTCTTCAATGGCTTCTTTTAAACGCATTCCCGATGGCAGTAGTCCGTCGGTTTCCACGGTAAAGGAAAGGACTACCGGAAGATGAACCGAGTTGGCTGCACGGGCAATCCCGATAGCCTCTTCCACATAATTCATCGTGATGGCACTAATCATATCCACCGGCGTCTGGCTAAAAGCCTCAATTTGCTGTGTGTGGTATTTCTGAGCTTCATCACTATTCATTCTATCTCCGGGAACGTATCCATCCCCCCTGGGGCCCACACAACCGCTGAGAACTATGGATTCTGATTCTGTCGTAAATTCATTTCGCAAATCAACCAAAAGTTGAACAGCCTGCTTATTGACATCTAAAATGGCAGATTTTGGGTAACCTATTTTTTCAATCCAATCGGGATTCGCCCGCCACGTAGGACTTTCCAAAATGAATCCGGTATTTGAGTCCCTTGCTATTTTCAAATACCGCTTATAATATTCTTTGATCGCATGATATCCTTTCTCATCTTTCAAAAGATCGAAAGCTGAAAAATAAGGAAGGTCAAATCCTTCATGGAAAATTAAAGTCGTTTCCAGACCACCATCGGTCAAGAACAAATCAGCTGACTCATTCGGAAACATTGTTTTGATCTTAGTCATATTTTATTTTTTATTTAGTTATTGCATAAAAATCCCGGCTGCACGCCTGACACGACATATTAATTGTTTGAAGCAACCTCTTCATTGGAAACGTCCTTAAACAACAGCATATCCGATATTCTGGAAGAGGCTCCCATATAAAATCCGTTCTCGTAATCAAAATTCATGGGGTTTTTCCATGTTCCAAACAGCATATCATATATGCTAATATCACCATAGTTGTAGGCATGGATGCCCCTGGCGTGGTGAAGGACGTGAGCTTCAGGCCGCTGTACGATGTACCCTAACCATGCAGGCGTGCGGATATTGCTGTGTTGGAACATACTGAAAAAAGTATTGACCAAAATAATCACGGTAGCTGCCTGCGGAGAAAATCCGGCTACCAGCACCAACATGAAGCTGCCTAATGCCGTAAAACCAATCATGTCCATAGGGCTGAAAATAAAGGCACTATAAGTATCTACCCTTTCTACGCTATGGTGCATTTGATGAAACACTTTCCAGAGCACATCGCTTTTGTGCATAGACCTATGCCACACATACACCCCCAGCTGATAGAGGAGTACGCCAATCAGCGCACCCCAGATAGTACCCAATCCGGTGAGGTCAATAAGTTGATATGCTGCCAGGTATCCGTCCCATATCAACGGAAGGTAACTGGACAGGTAAAAGAATAGAACAAAAAATATAAACCCTTTGAGCTTCCAATACTTCACAGTGGGAAGGGGGCGAGCGGGGAACAACGCTTCCCAGATCATAAGCCCTGCATAAATGGCAATGATGATCAAACTAATGGGGTCCAATAAAATTTCAAGTGGTGAAGGCATAACATTCCTTTTTAAATTTAAATAATGGCGCAAAAGTAAAGAGCAGGGGCAAAGGAATTTTTGCTCAAACGTTCTGCTTTTTTGCTGAGCGGTTTATATTGGACAGATAAGAAAAAAAAATAAGGGGCCCTATGTTCTCATTTTGGCAGGAGATACGCCATACTTTTCTTTGAAGACGCGACTAAAGTGGGAAAGATTTTCGAAACCGCTATTGAAAGCAATTTCACCGATATTCTGTTTCCCGGCTTCCAGAAAGGACATGGCAAGTTCCAGCCTTTTTTGGGTAAGCCACCTTCCCGGCGTTGTCTGATAGTACTGAAAAAACTCTTTTTTAAATACGGATAGACTCCTGTTGGCCATCCGGGCGAACTGCTCTACGGTCAGATTGTACATATAGTTTTTCTCCATCACCTCCCAGATCGGGGTTTTGGAAATGTTCATGATGCTATTTGCATAAGCAAGTACATCTTTATTGGCCGGATCCAGAAAGATGTTAAATAGAAGTTCTTTGAACTTGAGTTCCAGTAAGCCTTCAGGGACGGGTAGCTTTTGTTTGAAATAAGGGAGAATGCTGAAAAAAAACGCCCGGGTGGTTTCGTTTAAATGGATTTCCAACAGCATATCGGAAGGTGTGTCAGGGAGATTTGCCAAAGGAAGGTATTGATGGTACTCCTCGATCACCTGGCGAAAAAAACTGTCCTGAAAGTAAAAAGCAAGGACTCTCCATTCTGATACTTCGGGCATTTCCTGTAAGTAAGCTGTTTTCCTGCTGAGGATGCAGGAATGTTTGGAGAGGGGCCATGATTTTCCGCCCTGATGCAAAATTCGACCACCCTCGAGCGTAAACATAATTTCGTTGTAGTGGGAGAAAAGTTGCATTTGTTTTTCCACCTGGGGACACTTGAAGTACAAAAACAGCGCATCCTTTACGGCCAAATGCTTAACAATATCAGGGGCGGCGGCCATGCTGTCATCATAGTTGTTGTATACAAGACTCATAAGTAAGGGATCAAAAATTAGAGCAAATGCCGATATCTGTAGATTCTCAGGCTGAGGCTATTTCCTACAATATTTAAAAGGAGTAATTATATCTATTTCACTCCTATGGTTATTCCCCGTCCAGGTAGCCCGGATATATGCAGGTCCCGGCTATGCGAACAGGGCACTTTTCAGCACTCACTCAAAGTACATAATCGCAAATATAACAATAACTTTATTATTAAGTGATTTCCAAAACCGATTTCACATTAAACCTACAATAGATTACTTCATCCTCCACTTTATCATATGTGATAAAGTATTTAAATTAAGTATACTGCGCTATGGTGTTCATTGAAAATAAAATTATTATGATCATAATCCTATTAGCAATAATCTTTTGGTAAAGTCCGCCCTTCTCTGGCATCGTTTTGTAGTTTTGAAAGAAAGAAAAAATTTCTTCAGCAGTCCTTCATATCTGAGGTTAAATCACTTCTTTCCATACGCATCACGTGGGTTCTCAAAAGGTATGGAAACCAGGACCATGACTTCACAGGACAAATAATTGCTATATTGGGATCCCGAACGATCATATCACAAAGCAGCAAAATGTCCCCTGAGGTTTATCAAAACATCCGACTCGAATCCAAAAGACTGGTCACTCGGAAGTTGACCAAAGATGATGTAGATCAATGGATGGAGTTTTTTTCTGAAAAGGAAGCCGTTCAATTTTTTCCAGACACAGGAATCAAATCCAATCAAGAAAGGGCTGCGGAATGGATCGACCGGCAAATTGACCGGTATAATACAAACACATACGGATTACAGGCTATAATAGATAAACATACGAACGAATTGATCGGCCAATGTGGGTTGTTATTACAGGTAGTAGACGGTCAGACAGAATTGGAAGTCGGCTATCATATTCTAAAAAAATACTGGGGTCAGGGTTTTGCGCCGGAAGCTGCCAGGTTGTTTATCGACTATGCCTTTGCACACGGCCTGGCGGAATCGGTCATATCCATCATCGATAAAAGAAATATAAACTCCAGGAAGGTAGCTCAAAAGAACGGGCTGGAACTTGAAAAACAAACTCTCTGGAAAAATCTAAAGGTGGAAATCTTCCGAATAAGCAGAAACAAATGGAAAAATGAATGAGCAACCTGGTACTCCTGGGAGCTCCTGCTCCCGGCTTTTAACCTCACGTAAAATCCAGTACTCCTGGGGATCTGGTACTCCTGGGACCTGGGAGCTCCTGCTCCCGGCTACTAATCTCCCTTAATATCTTCGTGCCCTGTACTTCGTTGGCGAATAGTTCTCAGTTAGTAAATATAAAGCTTGCCAACTTCGTCGGGCCAGGTCTCCCGCCAACGGTGTTGGGGGCACAGCGCTACGTCGCGTCTTGAGCCGCTGCTCGGTGCAGGGTTGGTCAATACAGTTATTGTCAGTCTGGCTATACTGGTGCTGATGTGCTCGGTGTGTGTGAATGTCCGTAGCCGGAAGCATAATTAAGCCTGGTTCCAATCCCTTTTCCATTCTTCCGTTTGTGAATAACCTCTCCATTGTTTATATTGTAAATTTTTCAGAAACTATTGTCATGCTAAAGACGTCCGTGCCCAATGATCAGCATTCGTTCGAGATCAGACCGGTAACGCACCGGGGGGTTCCGGTATGGATGGTCACATTTTCGTATAGTGAAGAATTGTATAACCAATGTAGAAAGTGGGGTGGTCGGTACAGTCGTACGCACCGGGGTTGGTGGTGGCCAAAAGAGAAATTGAATAAAACTGAACTTAGGAAGAAATTATCGGGTAAATCTTTTACAAAGGAAGAAAACAGGAAAACCATTTCAAAAACCGCTGAAAAACCTGGTATTGCTGATCTGGTCAGGGAGAAGATCGGAGAGATGGAGTTATGGATGCGGCAAAAAAGGTATAGCCCAAATACCATAAAAACCTATGTGAGTTTTGTAAGGCAATTTTTCGCCGCAAGGCCGGACCTCGACTGGAACAGTTTAAAAACAGATGACATTATCAATTACAATTATCAACATTATATTTCTTCGAAAAAGTCTTACAGTTCACAGAATCAATGGATAAATGCTATTAAAATATATCTAAAAGTACATGGACTGGATCATGATGGACTCCAGAACATCGAAAGGCCTCACAAATCGCACTATTTGCCGGATGTTTTGACGCCGGAAGAAGTCAAAGCGATATTCCGCCTTACTATCAACCTAAAACACAGGACATTGCTGATGCTAATCTATTCCTGCGGTTTGAGGATTGGTGAAGCTCTTGAGCTCAAACCTGACGATATCCAGAGCAAAGAGGGCCTAATATATATCCGGGGTGGAAAGGGTCAAAAAGATCGACGTGTACCTTTATCGGACAGGATACTGCAAGAACTGAGGCAATATTACCAAAGATATCAACCCAGTGAGTATCTATTTGAAGGGCAGAAGGGTGGAAAGTACAGTAATAGCAGTGCTGCCCAGGTATTGAAACGGGCTGTTCAGAAGGCTGGTATAAGTAAAAGTGTCACACTTCATACTTTGCGACATTCATATGCTACTCATCTTACAAACAATGGAGTCAACATTCAGTATCTTCAGGAGATTCTTGGCCACAAATCACCCAAGACCACTATGATTTACACCCATTTAAGTGGAAAAGACATACGGTCTATCAGAAGTCCATTAGATGATATGGATGTATGAATATAAAAAATATATTTATGGAGTGTTACATGCCTTATAGTGTTGTAAACCGTGTAAAATATGCGTATATAAACAAGTTATAGGCAACCTTAAAAGACAGACAGTAACTAACAAAATGATACAACGAGAATTTGCTGACAAAGCCAAGACAATTTTAGAGCCAGACGAAAATGTTATCGGTTTGGCTGTTGCTGGTTCGTGGTTGACTCATGAAATAGATGAATTTTCTGACCTTGACCTAATTCTTGTAACCGAGCAAAATATCTCTAACGACAAAGATCTAATGCTTGACTATGCAAAAAGATTGGGGGATTTTTTATCAGGATTTACCGGAGAACATGTTGGTGAACCAAGAGTCTTAATTTGTCTTTATGACAATCCTCTTTTACACGTTGACATAAAGTTTGTAACTCTTGAAGAATTTCATTCACGCATTGAAACACCTGCGCTACTAATTGACAAAAACGGACAACTTGAAAAAGCAATTAGTGATTCACAAGCAAAATTTCCATATCCCGACTATCAGTGGATTGAAGATCGTTTTTGGAAGCAAACGACTTTATGGGATTTTTAAGAATGGTTGTTCTAGGACCTTTGCTTCACATCAAAAATGGCAATTTGCCACGTGGTGTTAGGAAAGTAGAAACCGATTTAGAGCGTGAAGATTTTGAGAAATTAAAACTAACATTACCAACATACGACAGACAATCATTATTGGAGAGTTTGAGAAACGCAGTATCGTTATACAGACATCTAAGAACAGAACTATTT